>DATCDC010000113.1:0-3694 GCA_036510915.1 Solirubrobacteraceae bacterium
CCGCGGACTTCTGCGCCTCGATGGGCCTCACGAACGCGACAGTGCGCCCGATCCTCGGCTCGCACGTCAGCGCGAACGTCTACCCCAACGCGGGCCAGGACCTCGGCGACTGCCTGATCTACGACGCGAAGAGCCGCAACGCGAGCGCCGACGTGGAGGTCTACCCCGCCGGGCTCGCGTCGTCGCTCACCGACGCCTACGGCGGCGGGGCGAAGACCCACAAGCACGTCACGGGCCTGGCCCCCGATGCGACGCTCGTCACCGGGAAGAACAACGGCTACCGTCACGGCGGGCCGACGCTGTTCTTCACGACGGCGAACGCCTTCGTGACGATCGACGGGTACCCGCCCGCGACGGTCTACATCGGGAAGCACAAGCGCGTCAGACCGGCGACGACGGCCAAGCAGGTCACCCGCCTCGCCCAGCTGGTCCACGCGCACGTCGCGTAGCGCGGGGTCCGATCGCACGTCGGGTCGCGCGCCTCGCCGCGCGCGACCCGTCGGTGCTGTCGTCTACGCCGAGGCGGGCGCCGGCTCGTACCCGAGCTCGGGCCGGACATCGGCGGGCGCGACGCGCAGGATCCGCGCCGCCCGGCCGGGCATCCACCAGTTCCAGCGGCCGAGGATCGCGACGGCCGCGGGGGCCAGGACGCCGCGGATCAGCGTGGCGTCGAGCAGGATGCCGCCGCCCAGCGCCGTGGCGAACATCTTGGCCTCGGTGCCCGGGCCGGCGCTCATCGCGACGAACGCCAGGGTGAGGATCAGCGCGGCGCTGGTGACCAGGCGGCCGGTCCGGCCGATGCCCTCGACGACGGCCTCGTCCGTCGAGCCGGTGCGGTCGTACGCCTCGCGCATCCGGGAGAGGATGAACACCTGGTAGTCCATCGAGATGCCGAACAGGAACGCGAACACGACGATCGGCATCTCGACGTTGATCGAGCCTGTCGCCGGGATGCCCCAGACGGCGTCGGCCCCCCAGCCGTGCTGCCAGACGATGACCATCAGCCCCCAGGCCGCGCCGACGGACAGCAGGTTGAGGACGACGGCCTTCAGCGGCAGGATGATCGACCTGAAGGCTCGCGCCAGCAGCAGGAACGTGAGGGCGGCGATCAGGGCGATCACCAGCGGGAAGCTGCTGTAGACCGCGTCGAGGAAGTCCGCGCTCTGCGCCGCCTCGCCGCCGGTCACGACGTCGGCTCCGCCGATGCGGTGCGCCGTCGTGCGGATCCGGTCCAGGGTCGCGCGCCCGGCGGGCGAGTTGCCCTCCACCGCCGGGATCACCGTGACGAGCGCGCTGCCGGCGCGACGCCACGCCGCGGGGGCCACCGTGCCGCTGACGCCCTCCACGCGCGCCAGGGTGGCCGCGACGGCGCCGGCGTCACCGGCGCGCACCAGCGCGTCGAATGGCGAGAGCGGCCCGGTGCCGATGCCGGACTGCTGGAGGTGCTGAAGACCGGCGCGGGCCGGCCCCCCCTGCGCCAGCGAGTCCGCCCGCGGGGTGCCGAGCTGGATCGTGGAGGCCGCGAACGCCAGGGCGCTCAGGACGACCGTGGCGACGATCGCCGCGGTCCAGCGCCGGCGGAGGATCAGGTGCGCCCAGGCGGTCCAGCCGCGACTGGGGCGGTCCTCCCGGAGCGCGTGGCGCCGGTCGAGCCGCGGCCCGACGGTGGCCAGGACGACGGGCAGCAGCGTGACGGCGACGGCGACGCTGACCAGCGGGATGAGCATCCCGGCGATGCCGATGCTGCGCAGGAACGGCACCGGCAGGACGACCAGGGCGAGCAGCGAGATGCCGACGGTTGTGCCGCTGAAGACGACGGCCCTGCCGGCGTGCTGCATCGCCCTGACGACGGCTTCCTCGTCGGTCAGCTGCCCGCGCTGGCGCTCCTCGCGCCAGCGGACGACGACCAGCAGCGCATAGTCGATCGCGATGGCCAACCCGACCAGGGCGATCAGGAACTTCACGATCACCGAGACGTCGGTGGCGCGGGCCAGGGGCCAGACGAGCAGGAACGTCGCCGGGATCGCGACGAGCGCCATGAGCAGCGGCACGATCGCCATGAACGAGGCGAAGACGAACGCGAGGACGAGCAGCGCTCCTCCCGCGGCGATCGCGGCCTCGAGCGCGAGACTGGCGCCGCCCGCGTGGCCGCCGTCGGCGGCAGCGGCCCGCAGCGCATCGACGCCGGTGACCTCGACGGGCGCGCCGCCGACGGTCACGCCCTTGAGCGCGGCCTGCGCGAGGCGGGCCTCGGCCTGCCCGGGCTCCATGCCTGTGGCCCGGATGTAGACCAGGGCGAACGTCGTGCGGCCGTCCCGCGAGACGAACGTGCGGGCATGCGTCGACGCGTAGGACGCGATGCGCGCGCCGGGAAGCGCGGTCTGGATCCTCGCCAGCGCGCCCTGCAACTCGCCCTGGACGCCGGGCGAGTCGACGGTCCTGCCCTTCGGCAGCGCGACGACCGGGACGAGCGGAGCGACGTCGCCGCCGTTGCCGTAGGTCCTGACGATCTGGCTGTTGGCGGCGAACGCCTCCTTGCCGGGGACGGAGAACTGGTCGTTGAGCGACCGGTTCGCGGGCCCCATCGCCGCGATGCCCGCGACGGCGAGCATCACCCACAGCCCCACGACCAGCTTCTTGTGACCGAGGACCCACCGGGTGAGGGCGGCCGTCGAGGTGCTCTTGGACATGAGATCCGTCCTCTTCGCTCGTTCGGGATACTTACGTTGTAAGTCGATGCTGACAGGTATACACTTACGCTGTAAGCAAGTCAAGCCCGCCGCGCGGCGACCTACGCTGGCGGGGCCCCGGAAGAGGCGACGAGATGGCCGCGACGACCCAGAAGACCCCGCCGAAGAGGACCCCGCTCAACCGCGAGCGGGTCCTGCGTTCCGCGATCGCCCTGGCCGACGAACGGGGGGCCCAGGAGCTGACGATGCGCAAGCTCGCCAAGGAGCTCGGCGTCGAGGCGATGTCGCTCTACAACCACGTCGCCAGCAAGACCGACCTGCTCGACGGAATGGTCGACATCGTCTTCAGCGAGATCGACGCACCCACGGCCGGCGGCGACTGGAAGGCCGAGCTGCGCAGGCGCGCCGTCTCGACCCGCGCCGCGTTGAACCGGCACCGCTGGGCGATCGGCGAGATGGAGGGCCGCAGCGACCACGGGCCCAACAACCTGCGCCTGCACGACGCGGTGCTCGGCTGCCTGCGAGGCGCGGGGTTCTCCATTCCCATGACCGTGCAGGCGATGTCGGTCCAGGACGCCTACATCTACGGCTTCGCGCTCCAGCAGAGCGACATGACCCCCGAGACCGCCGAGGACTTCGCCGCCGTGGCCCGGCAGCAGATGGTCGACTACGCAGAGGCGCTGGCCGACTACCCGAACCTGGTCGAGGTCGTCGGCGGCCACGTGGCCCAGGCCGGCTACGACTACGACAGCGCGTTCCTGTTCGGCCTCGACGTCATCCTCGACGGCCTCGAGCGGCTGCTCGGCGAGGACTGAAGGCCGTCCGGGGAGTCAGGAGCGCGCCCGAGAGGATTCGAACCTCTGACCTTTGGTTCCGTGGTTGCCCCCTGGGACTCAGGAAGCGCAGTTTCCCGGGAGTTTCGTCGGGTTCGACCCGGCCCGGTGGGGTCAGAATTGCCGAGTCGGGGACATATTTCGGGACACGGTTTGCGAGGCGCCGGTGGC
>DATCDC010000114.1:0-17053 GCA_036510915.1 Solirubrobacteraceae bacterium
GCTCGCACAACGGCCCGCTGATGCCCTGCGCGATCGCCGACAGCACGCCGGCACGCTTCGACGGGCCGCCGCGCGTCGTGGGCATGGGCTTCCAGCTCGCCGACGGCAGGCTCGTCGGCCCGCGCGACATGCTCGGCGACATCTCCTTCGACCGCGCGCGCCAGCAGGCGCTGGAGATGGCCGACTACCTGCGCCGCAACGGGCCGTTCGAGCCCGGTCGGCTGCCGATGGAGGACATGGAGTACACGACCATGCCCGCCGTCGCAGCGCGCCTGGCCAACCGCTGGGAGCCGATCGAGGAGCCCACCGCCGTCCCTGCCCAGTAGGGGCACATCTGGTGCATGCCGGGCACGGCGCCCGCGCGGTCGCGAACCGACCGGTCAGGCGCTCGACGAGGTCGCGGCTCGGGCCGGCGCGTCGTCAGGATGCGATCCGTCGTGCGATGTCTCGTCTGACCCCGGGGTGTCCGCCGGCCCCAGCACGGCTGCTGCGCCCGGCGTGTAGCCGCTGAGCACGAGGGCGAACAGCGAGATCAGGCTCCCGCAGATCGCCGTCGCCACGATCGCGATGGTCGGCGCTGCGAGCAGGAAGAAGTGGCGCACGGGTGGGATGAGCAGCGCGGCGAGGTAGACGCCGGCGAGCGCCGCGACGGCGAGGGAGACGATCGTGCGTCGTCGCATCCCCACCGCCTCGAGGACGATGATGAGGTACAGCCCGAGGACGATCAAGACCGTGATCGCCACCGTACGCGCCTGGATCAGCGGCAGCGCGAGCGCGTGCAGCGCGAACAGGTAGCTCGCGAGCACGCCGGCGCCGATGATCGACCCCGCCGGCACAGCGAACCGCGCGACCTCGCGCGTGAAGCTCGGTGTCCGCCAGGGCCCGCTGCTCGGCGTCAGCGCGAGGAAGAACGTCGGGACGCCGATCGTGAGCGTCGCGGCGAGGCTGAAGTGCCGCGGCAGCAGCGGGTAGGCGGTCGACGTCGTCCCGATGAGCAGGATGAGGAACGCCGCAAGTGCCGACTTCGTCACGTAGAGCTTCGCCACCCGCTGCAGGTTGCGCAGCGCCTGCCGCCCCTGCTCGACCATCGGCACGACCGCGGCGAAGCTGCCGCGCACGAGCACGAGGTCGGCGACGCTGCGGGCCATCTGGGCTCCTGCGCCCTGGGCGATCGCGAGCCGCGAGGCCTTCAGCGCCGGCACGTCGTTCACGCCATCGCCGATCATCGCCACGTAGCGGCCGGCGTCGACGAGCGCCTGGACGAAGCGGCGCTTGTCCTCCGGTGAAACCCGTCCGACGACGGTCGTCCGCAGCGCGACCTCGCGCAGCTGCGCGAGATCCTGCGGCAGGTCCGCGCCGCTCAGCGGCGGCCCGCACAGGGGGATGCCCGCGTCGCGTGCGATCGCCGCGACGGTCTCCGGAGCGTCCCCGGAGAGCACCTTGAGCTCGACGCCCTCGCGCACCAGGAACTCGACCATCTCGCGCGTGTCTCCGCG
Source organism: Solirubrobacteraceae bacterium (assembly GCA_036510915.1). Classification (GTDB taxonomy): domain Bacteria; phylum Actinomycetota; class Thermoleophilia; order Solirubrobacterales; family Solirubrobacteraceae; genus F1-60-MAGs163. The sequence continues at coordinate 1,497 of DATCDC010000114.1, forward strand.
CAGTCGCTCGCCGAGGACCGCGAGCCCGAGCACGCGCAGCCCCGGCGGCGGCTCGTCCCCGGGCACGTCGCCGGGCAGCGCTCGGTCGGCACGTGCAAGCGCCAGCACACGGCGGCCCTCAGCCGCGTGGTCGCGGGCCGCATCGCCGAGCGGCCCGATCTCGAACAACTCCGGTGCACCCAGCACGAGCGTCTCGCCGGCCAGTTCCAGCGCGCTCCAGCGGCGCCTGGAGGAGAACGGCACGCGTCCTCCGAGCGGCTCGGCGTCCGCCGGGAATTCCTCGGCGATCGCCGCCAGCGTGCTGTTGCGCTCGGGCGTGCTCGCGGCGTAGCGAGCCAGCGCGTCCTCGAGCTCGTCACGCTCGAGCTCCGCCGCGGGCAGCACGTCGACGACGCGCAATGCGGCCTCGGTCAGGGTGCCGGTCTTGTCGGTGCAGATCACGTCGACCGCTGCGAGCGACTCGATCGCGTTGAGCTGCTGGGCGAGCGCGCCGCGTCGGGCCATGCGCAGCGCCGCCGCCGCGTACGTGAGGCTTACGAGCAGCAGGAGCCCCTCGGGAATCATGCTCAGCACGGCCGCGGTCGAGGTCGACACGGCGTCGGAGAGCGCGGCGTGGCGGCGCCACAGCGAGTAGCCGAGGATGGCCCCGAGCACGGCCATCAGCCCGACGAGCCAGAACAGCAGCCGGTTGATCGCCAGTTCCAGCGGGGAGCGCGGGTGGCGGAACATCCGCGCCTGGCCGGCGACCTTCTCGGCGTAGCTATCAGGGCCGACCGCCTCGACGAGGTACGCGCCCCCGCCTTCGACGGCGAACGAGCCGGAGAGCACCTCGTCGCCGACGGCGACCGCGACGGTCTTGGACTCCCCGGTGAGGATCGAGGCGTCGACGCCCAGCGCCGCCGCCTCGGCGACACGCCCGTCGGCGACGACCTGGTCGCCCGGCTTGAGACGCACCAGATCGCCGATCACGAGCTCGTCGACGGCTGCCTGGCGCGCGCGGCCGTCCCGCACGACGGTCGCGGTCGGCGCGACGAGCGCAGCGAGCCGGTCGAGCGCGCGTTTGGCGCGCACCTCCTGGACGATGCCGATCGTCGTGTTCGCGACGAGAATCCCGAGGAACAGCGCGTCGCGCCAGTCCGCGAATACGAGCGTCATCGCGCCGAACACGAAGAGGATGAGGTTGAAGACCGTCAGCGTGTTCGCGCGGACGATGCTCGCGTAGGAGCGGCTCGTGGCGGGCGGACGCAGCTCGCCACGCTGGGCCAGCCGCCGCTGGGCCTCTGCCTCGCTGAGCCCGGCGCCCGCGGCGGAGGGCTGCGGAGCGGGAGCCTCGGGCACGAGCTGCTGGGCGGAGCCCGGCGAGTGCCGCGAGCGACGCATGATCGGATCGTACGGCGAGCGGTCGAAGCCAGCCGAACGGGACGGAAGCCGCGGCGAGGATCGCGCTCTGCGACTACCCTCGCGCACATCAGCCTTGCCAGCGAGATTCTCGCCCGACGACTGCGCCTGCCGCGCGCGCTGACCCACGAGGTGCATGTCGACCTCGATCTGCGCGTTCCGATGGATGACGATGCCGTGCTGCTCGCCGACCGCTGGGTCGCGGCGGCCGGACGGGAGCTGTCGCAGCCGACGGTGCTCGTGCGCAGCCCGTATGGGCGGCGCGGGTTCTTCGGGCTGATCTACGGCCGCCTGCTGGCAGAGCGCGGTCTGCAGGTCGTCGTCCAGAGCGTGCGCGGGACGTTCGGCTCGGGCGGCGAGTTCAGCCCGTTCGACGAGCGCGCCGACGGCCTTGCCAGCCTGCGATGGATCTCCCGGCAGCCATGGCACCGCGGCCAGGTTGGCACGACCGGGGCGAGCTACCTCGGGCTCACGCAGTGGGCGCTGGCACCTGACGCCGGACCGATCCTCGGCGCGATGGCGCTGTCCGTCACCGCCTCGCAGTTCCATGGGCAGACCTACGCCGGCGGCAGCATCTCGCTCGAGACGGCCGCCTCATGGCTCGTCCTCGTCGCCGCGCAGGAGCGCCGGCTGGCGCCGGTGCACATGCTTCGCGGCCTGCGCCGTCTCCCGGTGCTCCTCGACGAGCTCCCGATCGGCGATCTCGACGAGCGCGCGAGCGGGGCCCAGCTGACCTGGTACCGCGAGGCGCTGCAGCACACCGCGCGCAAGGACGCCTTTTGGGTCACGCGCGACTTCTCCACGGGCGTCGGTGCGGTCGACGCGCCCGTGCAGCTCGTCGGCGGCTGGTACGACATCTTCCTGCCCTGGATGGTCGAAGACTTCGCCGCGCTGCAGCGAGCGGGCCGCGCGCCGCAGCTGATCATCGGGCCGTGGGCCCACACCTCCCCGGGGCTGCTGGGCGTCGGCGTGCGCGAGGGGCTCGCCTGGCTGCGCGCGCATCTGCTCGGCGACGAGCGAATGCTGCGCCGCAGCCCGGTGCGCGTCTACGTGACCGGAGCGGACCCAGGCTGGCGCGAGCTCTCCGACTGGCCGCCGCCGTCGGCCCGCGAGATGCGCTGGCATCTCGGGGCCCGGGGCTCGCTCACGGGCGAGATGCGCGGCCCGCAGGAGGCCGCAGCCGCGAGCCGCTACCGCTACGACCCTGCCGACCCGACGCCGGCCATCGGAGGCCCGGTTCTGCTCACGCGCGAGCCGGTCGTCGACAACCGCGCCCTCGAGGCACGTGCTGACGTCCTGTCGTTCACGAGCGACCCGCTGGCGCGGGCGCTCACCATCATGGGCCCCGTGCGAGCCGAGGTCTTCGTCCGCTCGAGCCTTGCGCACCACGACGTCTTCGTGCGCCTGTGCGACGTCGACGCGGCGGGCGTCTCGCGCAACGTCTGCGACGCGCTGGTGCGCGTGGAGCCCGGCCGGTTCCCGCAGGATGCGGACGGCGTCAGCCGCGTCACGTTCGATCTGTGGCCGGCCGCCCACCGGTTCGCCGCCGGGCACCGCCTGCGCGCGCTCGTCGCCTCCGGCGCCCACCCCCGCTATGCGCGCAATCCCGGCACCGGCGAGCCGCTCGCCACCGCCGCGGAGTTGCATGCGAGCGAACAGGAGGTCTTCCACGATGCCCTTCGGCGCTCGGCCGTCATCGTCGCCGCGCTGCGATGAGGGGCGCCTCGCGCTGGCCCGAATCGCGCGACGCCCTGCTCGACGAGCAGGAGCGGCTCGCGGGGAGTACGCCCGGTGCCGTGGCGAGCGGCGACGGAGTCTTCCGTGGTCGGCGGGTGCTGGGCGTGCTTCCTGCGCGCGAGGGGCCAGTGCTCGAGCGCGCGGTGTGCGCGCTGGCGCGGCGGCCCGACATCCTGCTCGTCAACAACCGGCCGAGACCATGCCCGCGGGGCGGGCCTGGCCCTGCAGCTCGGCGCTGCTCGAGCTGCCGACGATCGGCGTCACCGACCGCCCGCCCACCCGGCCTGGCGCACCGACCTGGCGACCGCTGCGGGCGTGGTGCTCGCGGCGTGCGGGCGCTCGCAGACCCCGGAACCGCTGCGGGCCGCCCGTCGGCTCGCCCGCGAGGCGCGAGCCGCCCGGCCCCCCTTGACCGGGGTGGTTTCCCGAGTCGGCGTGCGTCCTGTGAAGTCCCTGCAACTCAACCTGATTTGCAGACGTGACATGACGGGAGTTGTATCGCGCTGAAACGGGCTTCCGGATCCGGTAGTTCCGGCCCGTCCGTCAAGCCGGGGCGCGGCTCCGTGGGCCGGGTCCGTAGTCGCCCACGGCGGTTCGCACGCCGCCCCGGATGCCGGAGCCGGTGCGGCGGACTACCGTCGTTTCCATGAGCGTCCAGCGGATCGGTGGTACTTGCGCGGCGGCCGCGATGGTCTTCGCACTCCTCGCGCCCTCCGGTGCCGTGGGTGCGTGGCGGGTCCGCACGCTCGACGGCGGTCGGCGCGCCTCGCTGTTGGGCCTGGCGGCCCTGCCGAGCGGCCGGACAGCCGTCCTGCTCCAGGAGTGGCGCGGCGGGACCAAGCGGCTGGTGCTGCAGCGGCCGGGCCGGCGCCCGGTGACGCTCATGACGAGCCCGCACACCTTCGATGGGGCGCTCGGCGCGGACGCTGGAGGCCACCTCGCCGTTGCCTGGAACGTCATCCCGTCGGGCGGCCGGTTCCGGCGCGCCTACGTTTGGACCGGGCGCGCCGTCCGCGCGCTCACCGACGGCACCCGCCACGCCACCGTCTTGCTCACGGTGAGCCCCGCCGGCAGGATCGCGGTCGCGGTGAACGACGGCGCGACGGGCCGCATCGTGGGCGTCACCTGGGTGCGCCGCGGATCCTTCCGCAACGGCCTCAGCGGCCGGCGCCTGCCGGCCGGGGGCCTCCAGGGTCTCGTCCCGGACGCCTTCCGGTTCTCTCCCGCCGGCGATCTGGCCCTCGGCGGTTACCTGCCGCGCGAGGCGGCTCCCGCGGGCGTGGCGGTCGCGCCGGCCCCGACGCCGGCGTTCGCGCCCGCGGCCGGCCTGCCGCGCCTCGCGGCGGCCCCCGGCGAGCAGGCGATCCCGCAGGTCCTGGCGGTCGGGTTCGCCCCCGGCGGTGACGTCGTGGCGGCCACCTCAACGCTCACCTGCACGATCGGGACCGGCGACCTCGGCGGCGAATGCGGCCGGGTGACCGGCTCGGCGCTGCGCGTGTGGCGCTGGGCGCCTGGCGCGCCCGGGCCAGGTACGGCCACGGTACCGTCCCGCGCGCGGTTCGCCACGCGTCCGGCACTGGCGACCTCGGGCGACGCGCTCTGGATGCTGTGGCTCGAGGGCGCGACTGCCCGGCCCGACACTCTTGCCGCCGCCCGGATCGGCGCGGCCGGGCCTGGGGCCGTGCGGCGCACGCGCCTCAGGGGCGGTGTGCGGCCTGAGGTGGGGCCCGACGCGGTCTCCGCGGCGCCGGCGCCGGGCGGGGCCGTGCGCTTCTACCTTCCCGCGCCCGGTCGCCCCACGAGCGCGCTGATCACCGTCCGGCTCACCGCGAAGGGCGCCTTCGGACCCTTCTCGACCGTCGTCCGCGGGCCGCGCTACGCCGGCCCGAACACCGTGGTCTTCCCGGTCCTGCCGGTCGGCCTGGCGCGCGATCTCGTCGGCTGGACCCTGTCCTCTGCCTCTGGGATCGGCCCGGCCCGCGTGGCCACGCCCTGACCCAAGCACGCAGGGTCGCCGCCCTCGTCGCCGCGTGGCGCCAGCGGCAGATCACCGGGCTGCCCGTGTCTTCGCTGAGGTCAGCCGGAAGTCGCCGGCGCCAGCGACACGGCTGTCCGCGCGCCAGCGCGCGAGTCCGTGCGAGCGGCGCCACGAGGTCGACCGTCCGGTAGACGCTCTTGGTCTTCTGGCGTGGACGGCGGGCGCTGTGATCGTCGGGCCACGGCAGTTCGAGCTGCTCGATCCGCGGTCTCCGGTCGGTGATGCCTTTCACTGACTGAGTCGCGCGAACCGGTCGACCAGCCCCGCTCCATTCCCGACCCGGTACGGACCGGTAGACACGCTCGCGTCTCGCCCGGAAACGCGCAGCCGCGCGCTAAGCAGGACTTCTCCAGACGACGCCCGGATTCGAACCGGGAACCCCCTTCGCGCCCCTGAAGGGGGTCGCCTTCGCTGATGCGGCTTCGGACCGGGCGCGCGCGGCAGGCGCGTGCACCGCGAGCAACCGCCTGGCAACAGCAGTGGTCGTGCGCCGGGGCCCTCAATGGCGGACGGCTCCCCGTGTCGGCCGTTGGACGCGGTGTATTGCGTGTGAGACAGTCAGATCGTGTCTGAGGTGAGCATTCGCGACCTGCGCAACCACGGCGGCGACATCGTCGAGCGCGCTGCCGGCGGCGAGGTGATCACGATCACGCGTGCGGGCACCCCGGTCGCCCAGCTGCGAGCGCTGCCCCGGCGCCCCGTCGCGGCCGAACGTCTGCTCGAGCGCTGGCGCCGCCTCCCGCGCATCGACGCTGACGCGCTGCGAGCGGATATCGACGCCACCCTTGACGCACGGCTGTGAGCGGCGCCGGCCCGCGAGCGGCGCGGGCGTGCTCGACACGTCGACCGGGAGATCCGGCTCAGCCGGGTCAGCGATTCCACCGTTCCGGGCGCAGGGTGTCAGACGCCTCGATCCAGCCAGTCCAGGAAGTCCGCGGCCGTGAAGATCGGGAAGCGCTCTCGGAGGTCCAGCAGGTCGCTGTCGCCGGAGACGAGGACTGCGCGTTGGTGTTCGGCGAGCGCGAGCAGGTAGTCGTCGCCGGGGTCGATGGATCGGGCTGGTGGATGGGAGACGTCGTCGACCACGGTGGCGCCCCGCGCCAGCAGGTCGAGGATCCCGGTCGCCGAGGCTTCGGGGATGCGCTTGCGCAGTTTGGGGTAGGCGAGAGCGCGCCTGAGTTCCTCGAGCAGGCCGGGGGAGGCGATGAGGGCGAAGCGGCCGTCCTGCCAGGCCTTGAGCGTTCGCGCGGGCGCCCCGTCCGGGGAGAGCAGGCCGGAGATGATGATGTTGGGATCGAGGACCGCGCGCACGGCTCAGCGCTTCTTGCGCCGCGCAAACTGCTGTGCCTCGAGCGCCAGCGTCATCGCCTCGTCGTCGGGGAGCGGCTCGACGCGGGCCCACAGCTCGTCGAGCGCATCGAGGCCCAGATCGCGGCGCAACGCGTCCTCGATCACCTCGCTGTCGCCCCTGCCGGTGCCGGCCGCGCGGAGCTTGACCGCGCGCAGGACGTCCTCGTCGATCGTGAGCGTGGTCCGGACCTTCGCCATGCACAGACCCTAGCATCATGATGCATTCGCATCATGATGCGCCGGCCAGCCGGGAACTCGGTCCAGCCTGTCGGTCGTCGCGAAGCTCCCGTCGAGGAGGTGGGTGGGGCCGGAGATGGAGTTGGCGTCGGGCATGCCGCCGGCGGCGCCCTCGCGGCCCATTTCCACGGCGCCCCCTACGACGCGGAAGGCGCCTCCACCACGGCGACGTGATTGCCGTCCGGGTCGCGCAGCATGAACATCAGTGGGGCGCCGGGGGTGCGCATCGGCTCGGGGTCGAGGTCGATGCCGCCCAGGGCGCTCAGGCGTGCGTGCTCGCCCAGAACGTCCGTCGCCTCGACGCCGATCGAGCTGCCGCCGGGCTCGTCGCGCATCGGCGGATTGAGCGCAAGGCGGGCACGGGAGGCCGGCGGGGCGACCTCCAGCCAGCGCATCTCGCCGTTCTCGCCGAAGCGCGTATCACGGCGCAGCTCGAAGCCGAGCTTCTCGGTATAGAAGGCAAGCGCCGCATCCTGGTCGGCGACCGTGAACATCACGACCCCGATGTTCGAGATGGTGGTAGGGGACTGCGTGCTGTCGCTCATGTCTCAAGACTACGCGGGTGTGGTCGAGGATCCGGGCTCGCGGTCCGGAGCACGAGCAGGGCGTGAGGCGACGACACGATGCCGGTGCTGGGACTCGCCTCCTGCCCTGGCGGAACAGCCCACATCGAGCTCCTGGGAGCGCGCGCGTCCTTCTCGTCGGGTCACGCCCGAAGTCGGTCAGCGATTGGTAGCGACCGGGGCCAACGAACCGACTGGCAGCAGGTCCGAGCCAAGTCCACCGAGTCGGCATACGGCACCGACTACTGGATCAACCGCCAGCTATGAATCGCCCCAGCAGACGGCTGCGCCGTCCCGTGTCCGCACGACGGGGTCCACTCCAGTGCCAACCCTCTGTCTACGGCGGTCGGGCCTGCTGGGGATCGGTCGTGAACACGTAGGACCCCAGGTCGTGCCGGGTATCGGCGCGCCGCCACGTTGAGACTATTGGCGGCTGTGCGATGCTGTTTCGTGGACTCGGGTAGCACCGCCCGGTTGCCAGCCGGAGGAGGGCTTGCATGTCTCAGACCGATGCGGCGCCGCAGACGCTGGCCCGCTTGCCGGTGTTCGCGGGAGGGCAGCACGGCGCCCAGCGGGCGGTGCTTGTGAAGCGCGACGGTGGCTGGGAGGAGCGGTCCTACGCCGAGGTCTCGGAGGATGTCGAGCGCCTGGCCTCTGGCCTTGTCGGGTGCGGCATCCAGCCCGGCGAGCGCGTGTGCATCCTGGCTGACACGCGTCCGGAGTGGTCAGTAGCGGCGTTCGCGCTGTGGAGCGCCGGTGCGGTGGTGGTTCCGATCTATCCGACGAACTCGCCCGAGGAATGCGAGTGGGTCACCGGGAACTCTGGGGCGGTCGCGGTCGTCGTCGAGAACGCGCCGCAGCTCGCCAAGATCGACGCGGTCCGCGGGGCGCTGCCGGCGCTGCGCACGATCTTCGTGGTCGAGGATCGCGACGCCGCCGAGGGGGTGCTCGCGCTGGAGGCGGTCGCAGCGGCGGGCGGTGATCGCGAGGAGCTCTCGCGCCGCCGTGACGCTGTGGCACCGGACGACCCGGCGTTGATCACCTACACGTCGGGCACGACCGGCCCGCCGAAGGGCTGCGTCTTGTCGCATCGCAACGCGATGTCGCTGTGCTCGATCGTGCTGGAGATCGAGACGCTGCGGCCGGGCGAGGTCGCCTACCTGTACCTGCCGCTCGCGCACGTGTACGCCCAGATCGCGCAGTTCGCCGCCTTTCAGGTCGGCGCCACGATCGCGTATTACGGCGGTGACACGACACAGATCATCCCCGAGCTGATGGAGGTGCATCCCGACTTCCTCCCGTCGGTGCCGCGGATCTTCGAGAAGCTCTACGCGCTGGCGATGACGCAGGTCCCGCCCGAGCAGCAGGAGGATCTCCACCGCGCCGTGGCGCTCGGCGTGCAGGTGCGGTCACTGGAGGCCCGCGGCGAGCCCGTGCCTGACAGCTTGCGTGCGCCGTTCGAGCGTGCCGACGAGCGCGTCTTCTCGAGGGTCCGGGCTCTGTTCGGCGGCAACTTGCGCGAGGCGCTGTCGGGTGGCGCGCCGATCGCGCCGGAGATCCTCGAGTTCTTCTACGCGGCCGGCGTCCCGGTGATGGAGGGCTATGGGATGACCGAGACGATGTCCACCGGCACGATCAACCGCTGGGACGCGTTTCGCTTCGGGACCGTCGGGCGGACTGTGCCGGGCGTCGAGGTCCGGATCGCCGAGGACGGCGAGATCCTGATGCGCGGGCCTCACATCTTCACCGGCTACTGGGGGGATCAGGCGGCCACGCGGAAGGTCCTCGGCGATGACGGGTGGCTGCGCACTGGGGACCTGGGGTCGCTCGACGAAGACGGTTTTCTGAGCATCACCGGCCGCAAGAAGGACATCATCATCACCGCCGGAGGCAAGAACATCACGCCCGAGAACCTCGAGAATGACCTCAAGCAGTCGCCGTTCATCTCGCACGCGGTGATGTACGGCGACCGCCGGCCGTACCCCGTCGCGCTCGTGACGCTCGACCCCGAGGCGATCATCCCATGGGCGCGAGAACGCGGAGTGCCGCAGGTGGTCGGCGATCTGGTGCAGCACGCCGACGTGCTCGCCCTCGTGCAGGAGGCGCTCGACCGTGCGAACTCGCGCTACGCGCAGGTCGAACAGATCAAGCGCTTCGCGATCCTCGACCACGACCTCACGCAGGAAACCGGCGAGTTGACGCCGACGCTGAAGGTCAAGCGCAACGTCGTCTACGACCGCTACGCCAGCGTGTTCGACGAGCTGTACGCCCGCTGACCAGCGCGCCGCAGCGCAGGGCCCGCGTGACCCTGGCCCGCACGTACGATTGTCGCCGACTCGATGCCAACCCCCCCTCGACGCAAGACGGTCACTCTGCGCGACGGTGCGCGGGTGACATTGCGTCCAATCGCGCCCGAGGACAAGCCGGTTCTTGCTGCGAGCTTCGACCGCCTGAGCGAGGAGTCGCGCTACCGACGGTTCCTCACGCCCAAGACCAAGCTGTCGACGGCTGAACTTGACTACCTCGTCAACGTCGACCACAAGGACCACGAGGCGATCGTCGCCGTCGACCCCTCGAGCGGTGAGGGCCTCGGCGTCGCGCGCTACGTTCGCTCCACCGACGATGCGGAGCTCGCCGAGGTCGCGGTGACCGTCGCCGACGACTGGCAGGGCCGCGGCTTGGGCCGTGCGCTGCTGGATCGCTTGACGTATCGCGCGCGGCGGGAGGGTGTGCGCCGGTTCAGCGCGCTGGTCCAGGGCGACAACCTGGCGTCGCTCGGGCTGCTCGAGGGCGTGGGGGAAGCCCAGCGCACATGGGCCGGCGACGAGGCCGAGCTCGTGATCGAGCTGCCCCCCAAGCGCGGGACGGGGGCCAAGCTCGCCGCAGCGTTGCGAGCCGCGGCCGCTGGGCGTCTGGTCCCGGCGCGGACACTCGCCCACCGTGCTGCTGCCGGCATCGAGTCCTCGCCGCGCCCAACCGTGCGGCCGGGTCTCCCGATCCGGACCATCGTGGTCGGCACCGACGGCTCGGAGACGGCGGCCAAGGCGCTCGCCGCTGCGCTTCAGCTCGCCGCGGCACTGGGGGCCCGGGTCCACGTGGTGAGCGCGTACGGCGCCCTTCAGGGAGCCGCCGACGCCGAGGCGGTGCTCGCGCAAGCGGCCCGGGCTGCGCGCGAGGAGGGGCTCGAGGCCGGCATCCACGCGCGCCGCGCTGATCCCGCCGACGCGCTGATCGCAGTCTCCGAGGAACAGGGCGCCGATCTGTTGGTCGTGGGCAGCAGGGGCACGAGCCGCGCGTCGCGGTCCCTGCTCGGAAGCGTGCCCGACAAGGTCTCCCACCACCCGCCCTGCAGCATCCTCATCGTGCCAACCGACGAGTAGCGCGCTCGACTGCCGGTGCGAGCGATCGGCGCCGACCTCGGCGCCAACAGCGGCCCTATGACCGAGAAGCAGCAGATCTTCTACAGAGCCACGAGAGGGCTTCCGCGAGCCTCTCGTCGCGAGTGGGCGCCTAGGTGGCGAGCGCGTCGAGCCGCGTGTCGATGGCGCGGCGGACGGCAGCCAGCGCGGCGCGATCGCCACTGGCGACGAACTGGATGTTCCCGAGCACCATGTAGGCGTCGAGCTCGAAGGCGACCTGCGCCGGGTCGGCATCGGGGTCGAGGTCGCCGGCGGCCTGTCCGGCGGCGACCTGCTCGGCGAGCAGCGTGTCGAGGTCCTCGAGCAGGCCTTGCCAGCGACCCTGCTCTCGGAGCAATCGCTGCCGGCTGATCACGTGGCCGGCGGTCGTGATCAATTACCTTCTCACCAGCGCCCGCCTGCCGTGAGTACGAACTGGGGAGCACTGCGAAATGTCTCAACATCAGTCTGCCGGGGTGGTGTCGCCGGCCAACGAAGAGGCCGTGCGAGCCTGGGACACGGTCCTGTACGAGCGTTGGAAGATGAACCGCGAAGTCTTCGTCGGCGCGCTGGACGAGGTCACCGAGGACGTCTTCGATCGCTCTCCGCCACCGGAGGGCGGACGCTGCATCGACGTCGGTTGCGGGTTCGGCGAGACGACGCAGCGACTCGCTGAGCTCGTGGGCGCCGCGGGCTCCGCGCTCGGCACCGACTCCTCCCCGAAGTTCATCGAGGACGCGCGTCGCGAGGCCGCCGCGGCGGGGGTTGTGAACGCCGAGTTCGAGGTCGCCGATGCGCAGACGGCGCACTGGGACCCCATCTACGACTACGCCTTCTCACGCATGGGAACGCAGTTCTTCGCTGCACCAGTCCCGGCGATGCGCGCGATCCGCGGGGCGCTCAAGCCTCGCAGCAAGCTTGCCAAGGTCTGCTGGCGGCGCAAGGACCAGAGCCAGATCTGGGCGGAGACCGAGCAGGTCGTGCAGCGCTTCCTCTCGCGCCCCGACGAGTACGAGGCAGACACCTGCGGGCCGGGACCGTTCTCGATGGGCAACCCGGACACCTGCCGCGGCATTCTCGAGGCCGCCGGGTTCGACGAGATCGAGCTGCACCCGCGCGACTTCCCCTACTTCATGGGGAAGGACATAGACGAGGCGATCGACGCGATGCTCGCGATCGGGCCGGGCGCCGAGCTGATCCGCCTCAACGGCGACGACGGCGAAAGCCGCAGACCCGAGATCGCCGAGGCCCTCGCCGACCGCTACGCCGCCTGGCAGCAGCCCGATGGCTCGATCGTCGGTCGCGCAGCGGTCTGGCTCGTCACCGCCACCAACCCCGGCTAGCGCCCCCTCAGATCCCCTCGAAGTAGCGCTCGAGCTCCCAGCTCGTGACGCTCGCGCGGAAGGCGCGCTCCTCCCACTCGCGCGTCGTGGCGAGCCATGGAAGCCCGCGGCGCGCCGGCGCGGGAGGATGCCTTCGCTCCGCGGTGCCGGACCTGCGCGTTATCTGCTGCGCTCTTGCAGTCGAAGTCAGGCCCGGGCGGCCCGCGTCGCTCGGGCCCCGCGCCGGGTCAGGCGATGACGGAGCCGGCCCAGTCGATCGCCGCGTCGGCCACTTCGAGCGCCACGTCGCGATCGAGCTGCGCCTGCCCCTCGTCGTAGCGAAGCTGCGCCGCCCACGGGGTCAGCCACGCCCCGTTACCCACGTTCTCGGGAGGCGCGATGCCCGCCTCTCGGCTGCCACGTCCAGCAGGAAGGCCAAGTCGTGGGTGCGCGGGAAGTCGGTGCCGTGGGTGACCAGCACCGCCTTGAGGCTCTTCTCGACGGCCTGCTGGGCGTGGAACCCGACGACATCGTCGCCGGCCTCGGGACTCCCGGCCAGGACGTGTGCCGCGGCGGCGTCGCTGCGTGCGCGGCGGAGCGGCGTCGCCGCGTACTCGGACTGCTCAGGACTCGGCAACGACCCACCCGTCACGCAGCGCGGCGTGCACCACGGTGCCGACGACCGCGGCTCGGCGCTCGGCGACCGCCTCGGTCACGACGACGACGTCGACGGGAATGCCGATGTTGCCGATCACTCCCCGCAGTCGAGTCGACTCGGCTGCCGTGTCATTGACCGCAGGCTCGATCACCAGCAGGTCAAGGTCGCTGTCGGCGGTCGCTTCACCCCGAGCGATCGAGCCGAACGCGATCACGCGGGCACGAGGACCCGTCGCCTGGATCACCCGACGACCTGCCGCCTCGATCACCTCTCGTCGAACCACGAAGAACACCGTACCTGCGCAGCTCGACTGTTTCGACCCCGAGCACCCGAACGGTCGGCCTTCAGCGTTGCCATCGGGTTGCCGCGGTGCCGCCTCGGCCGGCGCTCACCGTCCGCGAGACAATGGAATCGCCGCGCTCGGAGGGCCTCCGACAAGCCGACGGGCGGACTCGAACCGCCGACCCCTTCAGGGGGTGGCGCCGGCTCCTGCTTTGCATGGGAGGGGGGCGCGCTGCGACCAGCCTGCGCACCGAGTGTGTGGCGGCTCATCGGTGCCGGATCGGCTGCGGCTTAGCCCCGACAAGGGTGCTGGCGGAGTACCGATGCGGCGGGCAGTCGCGCTCGTCATTGTTCTCCTATGAGCGTTCTTTCGGTTCGGCGGGTTGGTGTGTGCGTGGGCGTGATGGCCGCGCTCGGGTTGGCGGCGGTGCTCCCGGCCGCCGGGTCGGCTGCGACCGTCGCCCGGCCGGGTGCTGCGACCGGGGTGGGGGAGTACGGAGGCACGATCGTCTTCAGCAGCTTCGACCACGGCGAGGGCCGCTGGTACCTGAGCATCCGGAAGGCGGGGGCCAAGAGCGCGCAGCGGCTTGCGGTTGCGCCGAGCGCGACGTCGTTCCGTGCTGATATAGGGACGGACAGCGCTGGGCGCCCGGAACTGATCTACCAGCGGTGCGCGCTGACGACGCGGACCGTCATGGTGGGCACGATGCCGATCACGACCAGCGAGCGCACCGGCTGTGAGCTGTTCGTGTACTCGCTCGCCGACGCCAGTGGCGAGCGTCCGGTGCGCAACGCGAACGACCCGTCGCGCAACGATGTCGGGGCCACGTTGTGGAAGGGGCGGATCGCCTGGACACGGGAATACGGGTCGGGCAATGCCCCGAACGACATCGTCTACACCAAGACGCTCACGGCGCCGCGCTCGCAGCCCTCCAAGCGCCTTCCAGGTGTTCCGCAGACCCGCTGCGGCGACGTCGACAAGGTGTGCGGACCGACGACGAACCGCACCGTCGGGGCGCTCGAACTCTCTGGCGACAACCTCGCTGTCGTCGTCTACTACGACTGCACCGGGTGCTCGGGTATCGCGCAGAGCGAACTCCGTCTCGACAAGGTCGCAGATGCCTCCAGCCGGGGCGTGGCGTTCCTCGTCGTCGGCATGAACGGCCAGCAGTTCGTCGGCCCGTCGTTCTTCGATGGAAGACTCGCGTGGTACCGGGCCTGCGCGGTCACTGAGGCGAGCTGCAAGCGCGCTGTGGGGCCGTGGCGCTACAAGCTGTCCGCACGCAGCTACGAGCGCGGTGCGCCCGGCCCGATCCGCGTTTCGGGGTTCGCGGACACCGGCTCGCGTCTCTACGAGGTGCTCGGCTGCAACGACGCCGAAGCCGGCGCGAAGTACAACACCAGCTGTCGCATCGACGAGATAGCCCCGCCTTCCTACTCGGCAGCGCCCGCACCAACCCGCTAGCAGGCACCAGAACTCCCAGCCGGGCGCTCCGGCGTCGGACGAAGAGCAGAGGTGCCTCTGACGCCGCTCGCCCAGCTCGCGCCTGTTCTGCATGGGCGGCAGGATCGGCGAGTCAGGGCGCGCGGTCCCTAGTTGCGGGTGAAGGTGATCGTGCCCCCGTTGCGCGTACAGCGCCAGTCGACGCCGGGAAGCCCGTCGTTGGGGACGCGCTTTCCGGTGCACGAGAAGCCGTCGGCCTCGTAGGACAGCGGGTCTGCGTAGCGGCGACTGCGCGTCATGGCGGCGACCCTCCTCGCGCGCTGGCACGAGACGCCGGACGCGACGATGTTGAACGCGCCGTCGTCGGTTTGTGGGGCGAAGCCAACGTCGCCGCAGTTCGCGGTCTTGGCCCTTCGCGCGGCGTTGCCGCACGCGGACAGTCCGGTGACCAGCAGGAACGCGACGATGACCGAGGAGGCGATGCGCACCCTGCGTAGGGTTCCACCGATCGGGCTCGCAGGCGCTCTTTCGGGCGGGCATTGCGTCGACCGAGGGTGCTGCGGTGCGTGCCCATCGCTACCCGAGGTGGGGGAGCGACTCTCCTCCCGCGCTCCCGCCAGGGACGAAAAGCAGAAGCGGTGGCTACGTCCCTATTTCCTGTCGGGAGGTGCCAGACGGTTGCCACCGCGACCGGTAGTCCCAGTGGACTTCACTGCACGATCCTCTCTGCCTGAGGACCCCTTCACTGCCCATTCAGTCAGCGAGCTTGTCCAGCTCAGCGCTGGCACAGTCGGTTGACTCGCGGTCGCAGTGATGCCCAGATCAACCAGCGCGAGATTGTGAGGACGCTCGACGAGCTGGAGGATCGCCTCGGCGATGCCCAGGGAGTCGCCGAGAATTCGGACATTTCGGACATTCCGGACGCGAGAAGTCCGCGTTCTCAACCTGTTGCCCAGCGGTATGAAGACGGCCTCGGACACGAAAAAGCCGTAGGCGTTCAGTGCCTCGGCGGGCCGTCAGGCCAGCAGGGGCACTGGTCGCCCGTTGGCGCGGGCGGTGAGCACGTCGATGAGGTAGGCGTGCAGGCTGCGGGCTTGGAGACGGCAGGTGGTGTGTGCGGTGAGCAGCCG
>DATCDC010000115.1:0-17229 GCA_036510915.1 Solirubrobacteraceae bacterium
ACCGACGTGCCCTCGTAGAGGCCCTTGTAGTCGAGCGAGTCGATCGCGCCGGTCGCGACGAGCCGGGCGATCAGCGCGTCGTCCCACTCGGGCTGGGGGTCGAGCTTGAAGCGCAGCGTGGGGTAGCGCTCCAGCAGCGCGAGCAGCGGCGCGATGTCCGCGTCCTCGATGCGCTTGGAGCACACGAACGTCACGGGCCGCAGCTCGCGGCCGAGCAGGCCGTGGAGCGTCGTGCCCGCCTGGCGCAGCGCGAGGTCGAGCGCTGCCGACTCGTAGGCCCAGATGCGGTAGTCCACGGAGGCCGCGTGGCGCGCGGGCTCGGGCCACAGGTCGAGGCCCTCGACGTGCTCACAGTACGACGCCAGCGTCCAGCTGCCCGTCAGCGGCTGCACGGCGCCTGCGCGCTGCAGCGCCTCCTGGTCGTCGCCGTCGTAGGCGACGTCCTCGCCGAGGCCCTCATGGCCGCCGCCGGCCAGGTGGATCGTCGTCGTCCGGCGCAGGAAGCCGGAGGAGACGTTCTGCTCGCGCGGCTCGAGCGCGTAGCCCTCGATCTCCAGTGGCAGGCCTGCGATGCGGTCGAACGTGCTCACGGCGTCTCCTGGGCGTCGGGTGTCTGCTGCTCCAGGCGCGCGACGAGCTCGTCGAGGCGCAGCTCCTCGAGCCCGCGGCTGACGGCGTCCAGCTCGGCGGCGCAGCGCTCGACGAGTGTGCGGCCCTCGGTCACGAGGTCGAGGGTCTCGCGCAGGCCGGCCTCGCCGGAGTCCAGGCGCCGGATGATCTCCTCCAGGCGCGCGGTCGCGGCCTCGTAGGTCAGCTCGTCGTCGCTCACTCCTCGATCCTCGCATCCACGGAGGCGTCGGCGAACGTCACGCGCAGGGCCCCGAGCTCACGCGCGCGCGCCGCACTGGTCACGAGCCCGCCCTCGCGGTCGTCGACGATCGCGTAGCCGCGGTCGAGCACGCGCCTGGGATCGTGCGCCTCGAGCGCCAGGCCCAGCCCCTCGAGCGCGCGCCGCTGGGCGTCCGCCTCGGCGCCCGCACCCGCGGAGGCCTTGCGCCGCAGCACCTCGGCGCGCGTGGCGGTGACCTCGCGCTCGCGCACGCCGCGCCGCGTCGCCGCCGCGCGCAGCTCGCGCAGCTGCTGGTGCAGGGCCCGGCGGTTGCGCGCGACGTGCTCGCCGGGGACGCGGCCCATCCGCGCCAGGTGCCGCGCGCGCTCGACGACCGCGCGCCGGCCATGCCATGCCAGGCGCGTCGCCGAGGTGCGCGTCCGGGCGCGCGCCGCCGCGACATCGAGCGGGACGGCCGCCTCGGCCGCGTGCGTGGGCGTCGACGCGCTCACGGCCGCGACGTCGTCGATCAGCGTGCGGTCCGTGTGGTGGCCGACGCTCGCTATGACGGGCACGCGCAGAAGCGCGACCGTGCGGCAGAGCGTCTCGTCGCAGAACGCGAACAGGTCGGCGAGCGAGCCGCCGCCCCGCGCCACGATCACGACGTCGACCTCCTCGATCGCGGCCAGATCCTGCAGCGCGCGCGTGATCGCCGGCGCCGCGCGCCGGTCCTGCACCGGGGCGAAGGCCCAGACGAGCCGCCCGGCCCAGCCGCGGCGCCGCAGCCCCGCCAGGACGTCGTCGCGCGCCTTGCCGCTCTCTCCGGTCACGACGCCGATCGTGCGCGGCAGCGTCGGGCGCGGGAGGAGCTTCTGCGGCGCGAAGAGGCCTTCGGCATCCAGGCGGCGGCGCAGCTCGGCGAGCTGCACGAGCAGGTCGCCCTCGCCGGCGACGCGCAGCGCGGTGACGTCGAACGAGAAGCCCGGGGACGCCGTGCGGCTGCCGGGGTAGTAGTCCGGCCCGCCGCCGACGACGACCTGGGTCCCGTCGGCGAGCACGCCGTCGGGCAGGCCGAGCGCCTCGAGGCGGTCGCGCCACATGCCGCACTGCAGCGCGCCGTCGGCGTCGCGCAGCTCGAAGAAGGCGCGCGTGCGCGCGATCTTGAAGTTCCAGACCTCGCCGAAGACCTGCACCCGCGGGCGGGCGCGCAGGAAGTCGCGCATCCCGCGCGCGTAGGCGCCGACGGGATAGGGCCCGGGGAGCTCGCTGCCGGCGATGCCCTCGGGGCGGGCCGGCTCGCCGGTCATGCGGGGACGGCCGCCGCCGCGAGTGCGCGCGTCACCGCCGGCCGGTCCCCGCAGGGCACCGCGACGAGGGTGTCGACCCCGGCCGCCTCGAACTCGGCCAGGCGCGCGTCCAGTCCGGCCGGCGTCGTGGCGATCGTCCCGGCGTCGATCAGCTCGTCGGTGAGCGCCATCGCCGAGCCGGCGCGATCGCCGGCGGCGAAGCGCTCCTGCACCTCGCGTGCGCTGTCGCCGTGGCCGTAGCGCTCGGCGAGCTCGACGTAGAAGTTCTTCTCCTTGGCGCCCATGGCGCCGAGGTAGAACGCGAGCCATGGGCGCACCAGGTGGCGCGCCTCGGCGAGGTCCGCGTGGATCGCGACGGGGACGACGGGGGCGATGTCGACCGCCGCGCGCGGTCGCCCGGCGGCGGCGAGACCCTCGAGCAGGCCGTCCATCAGCACGCCGGGGTCGCGGGGATTCAGCAGGAACGGCATCCAGCCGTCCGCGATCTCTCCGACCTGGCGCACGGCGCGCGGGCCGATCGCCCCCAGGTAGATCGGGATCGGGTCCTGGATCGGGCGGGCCAGCAGCTTCAGCGGCTTGCCGAGCCCGAGCGGCTCGCCGACGCCCTGGTCGAGCGGCAGCTGGATCGGCTCACGCGCAAGCGCCCGGCGCACGACGTCGACGTAGTCGCGCGTGCGCCCCAGCGGCCTGGCGAACGGGACGCCGTACCAGCCCTCGCTGACCTGAGGGCCGCTCAGGCCCAGGCCCAGGCGGAAGCGCCCGCCGCTGAGGACGTCGAGCGTGCAGGCGGCCATCGCGGTCGCGGTCGGCTTGCGCGCGGGGATCTGCATGAGGCCGGATCCCAGCGCGACGCGCTCGGTCCGCGCGGCGAGATAGCCGAGCACCGAGACGGCGTCCTGGCCCCAGGCTTCCGCGACCCAGACCGAGTCCAGCCCCAGCCCGTCGGCGAGCAGCGCGAGCTCGGTCTGCTCCTCCGGCGTGAACCACGGCCAGTAGGCGAGGAAGATGCCGGTGCGCATGTGCCGCGCCGACCGCTCAGCCGCGATCGTCGACCGAGGCCAGCGGGGCGAGGCCGGGCTCTGCGCGGTGGCCGCGCAGCTCCCCCTCGACGCCGAGACGGTCCAGGCGGGCGATCTCGCGCTCGCCCTCCAGGCGCGCCGGGTGGTCGGCCGGCAGCCCGCGGATCAGGCGGCGGATGCGGTTGCGCAGCTGCAGCGCGAAGTGCGGCGTCGAGGCGCCCATCAGGCGCTGGACGTCGTCGACGGAGACGTCGGCACCGGCCTTCTGGCGCACGCTCGGGTTCTCGGCTTCGCTCACGGGTGCTCGCTCGTTCAGGGCTTGACGGGGGCGATCTCGAGCAGGCCGTCGATCGTGGCCTGCGTGTCGACCGACACCGCGTCCGGGTCGCCGACGATCCAGCCGTGATTGTAGACCCCGCGCACCGGGTCGCTCGAGTACCCGGGCCTGATGTCGAGCAGGTAGGAGGCGGCGCTCGGCGGCAGTCCGCCGCGGGCGTCGGTCAGCAGCAGCGGGCCGTACGTGCCGCTGGCCGAGAGCGGCGCGGCGGCCCCCGCGTCGGCCGGCCGGGTGGGGGAGGCGAAGACGAGCCCGTGGCCGGGGTCCACCACGCGCCAGCCGAACGCCCCGTCGACGAACCGCGCGAAGGCGACCGCCGTCGCCTGCGGGCCGCCCGCGGTGATGCGCGTGACGTTCCCGTAGCGCGAGAGCTCGCGCTCCACGGCGCCGGAGACCACGGTCGCCGGGCCGAGCACGTAGATGTGGGGCTTGGCGTGCGCGGTGAGCGCCGCGCGCGTGGGCGCCGGGAGCGTGTCGCGCGCCGTGAAGAGGACCGGGTCGCCGGACTTCGCCGCCCAGGCCGCGGCGGGCATCGCGTAGTCCGGGGCGTCGGCGGAGACGACGAGCACGTCGCGACTGGCGCTGCCCGCCACGCGCGAGCGGTAGCCGTCGATGTTCTGCGCCAGGGTGAACGGGTCGTTGCCGGCGATCGACACCGTCCGCAGCCCGCCCGGGTCGCCCGCCGTGCCGAGCCGGATCGCCTGGGCGCCGGCGGCGCTCGCCGCGCCGGTCGGGGCGAGCGCGCCGAGGGCCTGCGCGGTCTGCGCCGGGATCTCGCCGTTGTCGGTGAACAGCAGCGGGGCGTGCAGCGGCGCGGCCATCAGCACCGCGCCGGCGAGCGCCCCGCGCCAGTCGCGGGCGTCGGCCAGCGCCACGGCGCCCGGGCGCTGCGCGGCGGCGGTGCCCGGGAAGACCACGCGCGCCGTGGCGGCGGCGGTCCCGACGCTGTCGGCGGTGCTGATCCGCGTCGTGTTCTTCGTCGCCAGCGCCGGGTAGGCGGCCGGCGCAGCGCCGGCCGACGCCGCCGTGGACCCGCCGCTCGTGCCCACGCCGACCGCCGGGGTGCCCGTCGACGCGCCGCCCCCGCAGGCGGCGAGGAGGAGCGTGAGCGCACACGCCGCGGCGGCGGCGACCTGGCGGCGGATGGCGGGCGTCATCGCGAGCGAGGGTAACCCGATACGACATTCGTGGAGCCTCCGTCGGCAGAGTTCTGTACAGTTGCCCACCGCAAGGCCGAATCCCCACCAGTGGGGATCGGGGGACCCAGATGTTTGGGGCGAATCCCACGGTCATCCGTGAGAGGCGCAGTTCCGCGCCAGCCCGTCAGCTAACCCCGAAGGCCGTCGAACGAGACCTGAGCCCGAGTGCGCTTCCGCACATCCACGACCGTCTTCCTCATCGCGTGCTGCTGCATGCTGGCCCCCTCGGTCGCGGCCGCGCAGGATCCCGGCGGCGGCCAGGCATTCGGCGAGCCCAACCCGGCGCTCGTCCCGGCCGTCGTCGGCGCCAAGGCCAAGATGCTGCCCAACGGGCTGGCCGCCGCACCGCAGGATGCGCCGCCGGCCGTGCAGCAGGCGATCTGGTCGGCGAACGAGATCATCGGCCTGCCCTACCGCTACGGCGGCGGGCACCGCAGCTTCCAGGACACCGCCTTCGACTGCTCGGGCACCGTCTCGCACGCGCTCGGCGGCGCGAACCTGCTCCAGGCGCCGCTGGACTCCTCGTCCTTCATGTCCTGGGGCGCGGCCGGCCGCGGCAGCTGGATCACGATCTTCACGAACCCCGGGCACGCCTACACGGTGATCGCCGGGCTGCGACTCGACACGAGCGCCGCCGACGACCCCCGCGGCCTCGCAGGCCCGCGCTGGCGTCCCTTGCGGCATTCGAACGCCGGGTATCGGGTTCGTCACCCCGTGGGCCTCTAGGGCTGCTCGCGGGTCTCGCGGCGCCTGAGGTCACCCGCGGTCGGGGGCAGTGCATTCGCACAGCACCCACTCCCGCGTGCGCCCTCATGCATCCGCGATACCTCGCTCGGGCGGTGGTGGACGATCTCCTCGTCGGTTCGGTGTGGCCTGACGTTCTGCCGGCCTGACCTCGCCGTTTCTTCAATCGGGGATCAGGCCTTCGCCGGTGAAGGTCTCGGCGGCCTGCTCGAGGGTGGTGTCCGGTGGGGGGAGGATGACCTCGGAGGTCGAGAGGTCGTCGCCGGCGAGGATCTCGCCGTTGGAGCGCACGAGCGCGAGCAACTCGGCGAAGGCCGTGGCGAAGCGGGTCTCGTCGCCCGCCTCCGCGGCCTCGACGACGGTGTTGTCGAGCTCGTTGAGGGCGCCGTGCATCGCGTCCGGGAGCCGGTACTGGCCCTCCCCTGAGATGCGGACGATCACGCCTGCTCCTCGGTCTTGGGCGCGGCGGCCGGCTCGGCGTCCTCGGCCGACCCCTCGACGGCGGGCTCGCCCGCGGCCAGCTGGCCGGGCGCGGCGCCCTGGCCGAGCTCGGCCTTGAGCTTCGCGAGGTCGTCGTCGACGACGCTCTTGTTCGAGAGCTCCTTGAGTTGGCGGTCGATGTCGTCCTCGCCCTGACCGAGCTGCGTGAGGTCCTCGAACGTGCCCGCCGCCTCGAGCTCGGACACGGCGTCGGCGCGTGCCTTCATGTTCTCGGTCTTGTCGACCGCGCGCTGCATCGCGAGCCCGACGTCGGCCATCTCCTCCCCGACGCCCGTGGCCGCTTCGGAGATGCGCACCTGCGCCTCGGCGGCGGAGTACTGCGCCTTGATGACCTCCTTCTTCGTGCGGAAGGCCTCGATCTTGGCGCGCAGCGCCTTCTCGGAGTCGGTCAGCTTCTGCTGCTGGGCCTCCAGCTCGGCGATCTGCCCGTCCAGCGACTGGAGCTCGGTCTGGGCGACGTTCTTGCGCTCCAGCGCGGTGCGCGCGAGCTCCTCGTTGCCCTGGGCGAGCGCCTGACGGGCCTGCGTGTCGAGCTTGACGACCGAGTCCTCGAGCTTGGAGGACTGCATCTGCAGCCGCTTCTTGGCGGTGACGACGTCCGCGATGCCCTTCTTGACGTTCTGCAGCGACTCGAGCTGCTTCTGGTAGCTGTAGTCGAGGGTCTCGGCCGGATCCTCGGCCTTGTCGAGGATCTTCGAGACCTTCGCCTTGATGACGGTGGACATCCGCCCGCCGAGACCGGCCATTGGCGCTCCTTGTGCTCGTTCGTTGTGACCTGAAGCCTATCCCGTCAGATCGGGATGCCCCACAGGGGGAACCAGCGCGAGACCTCGGGCTCGATCGGCAGCTCCGCGCCGACGATCGCGCGCAGCCGCAGCTCCTGCTCGGTCGAGCGCTGCTGGGCGTCGGGCGTCGGCCCGGTCGGTGAGAACGGGTACCACGCGCCGCGCTTGTAGTTGTAGATGAAGTAGATCGGGGCGCCCTTGGCATCCTGGAAGGCGAACACGGCGCACAGCAGCCGGTCGCCGAACCCGTCGAGCTCGAGCTGGTCGCTGACGGCGTTGATCCCCACGGCGAGGTCGTCCACGTCGGGGTCGCGGATCACCATCCAGCGGTAGCCGAAGGCGTCGTCGTGGGTCTCGACCGTCGAGCCGGTCTCCTCGCCCGTCCCGCGCAGCACGGCCTCCATGTCCGCGACGATCTGCTCGAAGTCGCCGGTCGCCAGCGGCTGGAAGACGATCGCCGCGCTGCCGCGCGTCGTGATGCCGTGCGCGGACTCGAGCCCCACGTACGCGGTCGTGATCGCGAACAGGCGGTCGGGGGCCGGCGCCTTGAGCTTGCGCCGTCCGCCGATCGCGTCGAAGAGCCCCATGCGGGCTCAGCCTACGCCGGGATCGCCAGCGGTGCGCCGCCCGCGGTGCCCTGCAGCTCGGCCTCCATGCGCGCGAGACGCTCGATGCGCTGGTCCATGGGCGGGTGCGTGGCGAAGACGTTCATCAGCGAGCCCTTGGCGCGCGCGGGGAAGATGAAGAACGCGTTCATCTGCGCGTGTGCGCGCAGGTCCTCCTGCGGCGTGCGCTCCATCTGCCCGCTGATCTTCATCAGCGCCGAGGCGAGCGCGCTCGGGCGCCCGGTCAGCACGGCGGCGCCGCGGTCGGCCGCGAACTCGCGGTAGCGCGACAGCGCGCGCATGAGGAAGAACGAGATCGCATAGACGGCGATCGAGGCGACGATGATGAAGAAGATGCCCGACTCCTCGTCGTCGTCCCCGCCGCCGAAGAAGAAGCTGAACTGCAGGATCATCGAGGCGAGCGAGGCGAAGAAGCCGGCCAGCGTCATGATCGCCACGTCGCGGTTGGCGACGTGCGAGAGCTCGTGCGCCATGACGCCCTCCAGCTCGGCCGGCTCGAGCAGGTCGAGGATGCCGGTCGTCGCGCAGACCGTCGCATGCCTGGGCGAGCGCCCCAGCGCGAAGGCGTTGGGCATCTGCGAGGTCATCACCGCGACGCGCGGCTTGGGCAGATCGGCCTGCAGGCAGAGCCGGTCGATCGTCGCGTGCAGCAGGGGCTGCTCCTGCGGGGAGACCTCGCGGGCGCCCATCGTCGCCAGCGCGATCTTGTCCGCGGCGAAGTACTGGACGAGCAGCAGGCCCGTGGCGATCACGGCGATCGTCAGCGCGCCGGCCCCGGCGACGAACAGCGCCGCGACGAACGCGACGTAGAGCAGGCCGAGCAGGAACAGCGTCAGGAGCATCCGCGCCTGGAGCCCGCCGTCACGGCCGATGGTCGAGGTGGAGCGTGCCATGCAGCGCATTGTCGCGACATCGCATAAATGCATGCTGAACGGCGCCCGGACGATCGCGGCGTGGTAGCCTCAAGTGGCCGAATTCCCCTGCACATGCACGGGAAGCGGGGGACCCGCCGGGGGTGGTCACCACTCTCCGGGGCGAATCCCGAGCATCGCCGCTCAGGTAGCGCCAGTCCGGCGCGAGCCCGTCAGCTCACCTCGCAGGCCCCGCCCGGCCGATTGACCCATGAACCGTCCCGCTCGTAGCCTCCGCCGCCGCATGCGGCTGCGTCCCCTGATCGCGATCACGGTCCTCCCGCTGCTGCTCTGGGCCGCGCTGCCGCTCGTCTCCAGCGGGGCGACGAACCAGCAGCGCCTCGGCGACCTGCAGCAGAAGATCCAGGCGACACAGGGCAGGATCGGGCGCAGGAAGGGGACCGAGCACCTGCTCAGCACGCAGATCGCGGCCTGGACGGCGCGCATCAACCGGCTGCAGAGGACGATCGGCGCCCTGCAGGCACGCCAGGCCCGGATCCAGTCCGGGCTCGACATCGCGCAGGCCGACCTGCAGCGCATCCAGAGCGACCTGCGCGCCCAGCGCGCGCGGCAGGCGCGCCTGAAGGCGCAGCTCGCTGTCAGCCGCAGGCTGCTCGCTGCGCGGCTGGTCGAGCGCTACCGGTCCGCCGCCCCCGACCTCGTGACGGTCGTCCTGAACTCCAACGGCTTTGCGGACCTGCTGGAGCGCGGCGAGTTCCTGCGCCGCATCAACGACCAGGACGAGCGGATCATCCGCACCGTCGCGAGCGCGAAGGCCGACGCGACCGACAACGCCCGGCGCCTGGGCAGGCTCGCGGGGCGCCAGCGCCAGGTGACGCAGCGGATCGCCGCACGGCGCGATCAGATCAGCGCGATCAAGCAGCAGCTCATCGACACGCGCGTGGGCTACGACACGACCCGCAGCGGCAAGGCGCGTGCCCTGGCGGGGGTGCGCGCCGACCGCCGCAAGCTCGAGGGCGCGCTGTCGCAGATGCGCGCGACCCAGGCGCGGATCCAGGGCATCCTCAGCAGCCCCGGTGCGGGCAGCCTGCCGGCAGGCCCGATCAAGGGCGGCGGCGGCGCGATGATCTGGCCGGTGAACGGACCGATCACCTCGCCGTTCTGCGAGCGCCGCGCCTGGGAGGCGTGCCACCCCGGCATCGACATCGGCGTGCCGTCGGGCACGCCGATCCGCGCCGCGCTCGGCGGCCGCGTCGCGATCGCGGGGTGGACCGGCGGCTACGGGAACTACACCTGCCTGCAGCACACCGCGTCGCTGTCCACCTGTTACGGGCACCAGTCGCACATCGGCGTCAGCGTCGGCCAGCAGGTCGCCACGGGCCAGGTCATCGGCGTCAGCGGCTGCACGGGGCTGTGCTTCGGCCCCCACCTGCACTTCGAGGTGCGCATCAACGGCGCGGTGACCAACCCGCTGAACTACCTCTAGTCTCGGGAGCGTGCAGCCCGAGATCGACGTCCTCGGCCTCCCGGTCAAGACCTTCGGCCTGATGTTCGCGCTCGGCTTCCTCGCCGCCGGCGCGGTGATCCATCGGCGCATGAAGGAGGAGGGACGGCCGGTCGACTGGGCCTACGAGATGATCTTCGCCGCGCTGATCGGCGGCCTCGTCGGCGCTCGCGGCATCTGGATCCTCGAGAACCTCGACCGCGTCAAGGGCGACGTGCTCGGCAGCGTCTTCTCCGGCTCCGGGCTCGTCTGGTACGGCGGCGTCATCGGTGGCGCCCTGTTCGTGTGCCTGTGGGCGCGCTGGCGCGGCTGGCTCGGCCTCGCGACGCTCGACATGGCCGCCGTGCCGCTGGCGCTCGGCAACGCGATCGGGCGGATCGGCTGCCAGCTCTCCGGCGACGGCGACTACGGGAAGGCCTGGAACGGCCCGTGGGCGATGGGCTACCCGCACGGCACCGTGCCGACCGCACCGGGCGAGACGGTCCACCCGACGCCGATCTACGAGACGCTGGCGATGGGCCTCATCGCCTGGGGACTGTGGGTCATGCGCGACCGCGTGCGCCCCGGCGCGCTGTTCGCCCTCTGGCTCGTCGGCGCCGGCACCGAGCGGCTGCTCGTCGAATTCCTGCGCCGCAACGACATCGTCACGCTGGGTCTGACGCTCCCGCAGCTGCAGAGCATCGCGATGATGATCGCCGGCGGCGTCTGGCTCGTCGTGATCCGGCGCCGGCACGGGTCGGTGCTGCTGCCGCGCGGCGAGCTGCGCGACCGGGCGGCCGCGCCTGCGTCTGCGGCTGCTGCGTAGCCGGTCGTCCGCTCGAGTACTCGTGTCGCTCCGCGCTCACGGCAGCAGCGACTGGGGGCGTATCGGCTGGGGCGCCGGCGACGGTGGACGACGACCTACGACCGCCCCCCGAACGCCTTGCGCACGAACCGCACACTCAGGTCCTGCAGCTCGTCGTCGTGCTGGATCGAGCGGTGGTGCCCGCCCGGCACGACGACGAGCCGGCTGTGCTCACACAGCTCGTGCAGCTCGCGCGAATGGGCGACCGGGACCACCTCGTCGGCCTCCGCGTGCAGCAGCAGCACCGGAACCCGCAGGGCCTCGGCCGCCGACAGCTCGTCGTGCTCGGCCAGGAAGGCGTCCAGGCCGGGCTCGGCGGCGCGGAACGGGAAGCGCCCGTCGCGCAGGCCGCGGCGCAGCCCGTCGGCGCTCGCCGGGCAGATCGCGACGACCGCATCGGCGCCGACCGCGTCCGCGGCGACGAGCGCCAGGTAGCCGCCCATGCTCGAGCCGCGCAGCGCCAGCGGCAGCCCCTGAGGCATCACCCCGGCCATCGTGGCGATGTCAGCGACCGCCCGCCCGTCGAGTGCGCCCACGCTTGCGCCGTGCCCGCGCTGGTCGAAGGCGACGGCGGCGAAGCCGTAGGTCCGGCAGCGCCGGGCGAAGTCGTAGTGGGACTCCTTCGCGGAGCCCGCGCCGTGCAGCACGACGACGCCGCCGCGCGGCGCCCCGCTCGGCAGGAAGAGCGCGTAGGCGAGGCCGTCGCGCACGCCGATCTCGGCGGGCGGCTCGAGGTTGACGGTGCGCACGGCGTGGCATGATGCGCCGCCGATGGCCGCCGCGCAACAGCTCTCGCACGTGTACCCCCTCGGGAGCCGGCTGAACGACTCCGGGCGGCTCGAGGTCGGCGGCTGCGACACCATGGAGCTCGCACGCGAGTTCGGCACCCCCGCGTTCATCGTCGCCGAGGACGACATCCGCGCCCGCGCGCGCGCCTTCATCGCGGCGTTCGCCGCCCGCACGGACGACTTCGAGGTCGTCTTCGCCTCCAAGGCGTTCCCGTGCACGGCGGTCTACCGCCTGCTGTTCGAGGAGGGGATCGGCTGCGACGTGGCCTCCGGCGGCGAGCTGGCGCTCGCTCTCGCCGGCGGGGTCGACCCCGCGTGCATCCACTTCCACGGCAACGCCAAGCACCGCGACGAGCTGGCGTTCGCGATCGCGGCGGGGGTCGGCGACGTCATCGTCGACAACATGCGGGACCTGGTCCTGCTCGAGGACCTCGTGCCCGAGGGCCGCCGGCAGAGGATCTTTCTGCGGATCGCGCCCGGCGTCAGCCCGGAGACCCACCCGGCGATCTCCACCGGCGGCCCGAACACGAAGTTCGGCTTCGACCTCTCGCACGC
This sequence comes from Solirubrobacteraceae bacterium, assembly GCA_036510915.1. Classification (GTDB taxonomy): domain Bacteria; phylum Actinomycetota; class Thermoleophilia; order Solirubrobacterales; family Solirubrobacteraceae; genus F1-60-MAGs163. Next base: position 11,911 of record DATCDC010000115.1, read on the forward strand.
GCCTGCGGCGATCGAGCGGGCGCAGGCCTCGGACGCGGTCGACGTCGGCGGCCTGCACTTCCACATCGGCTCGCAGATCATGGACATCGCTCCGTTCCGCACGGCGCTGGAGGCGCTCACCGGCCTGGGCGACTTCCCGGCCTACAACCTCGGCGGCGGCCTGGGAGTCGCCTACCGCGCGCACGACGACCCGCCGTCGATCGAGGACTACGTGGCCGCGAAGGTCGACGCGGTCGACGAGATCATCGGTCCGGGGCGCCGCGTGATCGACGAGCCGGGCCGCGCGCTGGTCGCGAACTCGTGTGTGACGCTCTACGAGGTCCAGTCGGTCAAGCGCAACGTCGACACGTACGTCGCCGTCGACGGCGGCATGTCCGACAACCTGCGCCCGATGCTCTACGACGCCCGCTACGACGCGCAGGTCGCCGACCGCTTCGGCGGCGGCACGCGCTGTCACGTCGTCGGCAAGCACTGCGAATCGGGCGACATCCTGGTCCGCGACGCCGACCTGGACGACCCGCGCGCAGGCGACATCATCGTGACGCCGGCGACCGGCGCGTACGGTCATGCCATGGCCAACACCTACAACGGCGCCCTGCGGCCGCCCGTCGTCTTCGTCAAGGACGGCGACGCGCGCGTGGTCGTGCGCCGCGAGACCCACGAGGATCTGATGGCCCGCGATGTCTGAGGCACCGCCCTTCCGGATCGGCCTGCTCGGCCGCGGCACCGTCGGCTCGGCATTCCAGACGCTCGTCGCCGAGCGCGCCGGGCGCGTCGCCGAGATCACCGGCATGCGCCCGGAGATCGTCGGCGTCCTGCGCCGCAGCGAGGGCGACTTCGAGCAGATCCTCGCCGCGAGCGACCTCGTCGTCGAGGTGATGGGCGGCATCGAGCCGGCGCGCGAGTACGCGCTGCGGGCGATGGCCGCCGGGAAGCACGTCGTCACCGCGAACAAGCAGCTGCTCAGCCACCACGGCGAGGAGCTGTGGGCGGCGGCCCGCGAGCACGGCGTGCAGCTGCGCTTCGAGGCGGCGGTCGCGGGCGTCGTGCCGGTCATCCGCGTCCTGTCCGAGTCGCTTGCCGGCGCCCATGTGGACCGCATCCACGGCATCGTCAACGGCACGACGAACTTCATCCTCAGCCAGATGGCGGCGACCGGGGCGACCTATGCCGACGCGCTCGCCGAGGCCCAGGCGCTCGGCTACGCCGAGGCCGACCCGAGCGAGGACGTCAATGGGAAGGACGCCGCGGCGAAGATGGCGATCCTCGCGCGCCTGGCGTTCAACACCCCGGTCCACATCGACGACGTCGTCTGCGAGGGGATCGAGCACCTGACCGCCGACGACATGGCGTACGCGCGCGGGCTCGGCCTCGGCCTGAAGCTGCTCGGCACCGCCGAGCGCGTCGGCGAGGGCAGGCTGTCGGTGCGCGTGCATCCCGCGTTCCTCTACGGCGCGCACCCGCTCGCCAGCATCGACGGGCCGTTCAACGCGGTCACGATCGAGTCCCAGGCGATCACGGAGATCACGTTGTCGGGCCCGGGCGCCGGCGGCCCGCAGACGGCGAGCGCCGTCCTGGGCGACGTGATCAGCGCGATGATCCCGCCGGCGTCCACGCCGGAGACGACCGAGCGCCTGGAGATCCAGCAGGACGTCGAGTCCGCCTTCTACCTGCACCTCGAGGTGGCCGACCGCCCCGGTGTCCTGGCGCAGATCGCCCAGCTGCTCGGGCTGCAGGGCGCGTCGATCAAGTCGGTGGTCCAGCAGGGCCTGGGGGACAACGCCCGCCTGGTGATGGTCACCCACCCGCTGCTGGAGTCCCGCTTCTTCGCCGCATGCGAGCTGATCGCCGGGCTGGACTTCGTCCGCGCGCGGCCGCGCGCGATCCGCGTCATCGACGAGCAGTTCACGGCCTAGGACGAACCGATGCCCGGCCTGATCGAGCGCTACCGCGACCGGCTCCCGTTCACCGACGGCGATCCCGTCGTCAGCCTGCAGGAGGGCTCGACGCCGCTCGTGCCGGCCCCGCAGCTCTCCGAGCGCGTCGGCGCGCAGGTCTGGCTGAAGATCGAGGGCGCGAACCCCACGGGCTCCTTCAAGGATCGCGGGATGACGTGCGCGGTCTCCGCGGCCGTGCGCGAGGGCGCGACCGCCGTCATCTGCGCCTCGACCGGCAACACGGCCGCCAGCGCCGCGGCCTACGCGGCGCGCGCGCAGATCACGGGCGCCGTGATCGTCCCCGAGGGCAAGATCGCCACCGGCAAGCTCGCCCAGGCGCTGATGCACGGCGCCCGCGTGATCGCCCTGCGCGGCAACTTCGACCAGGCGCTCGAGCTCGTGCGCGAGCTGTCGGCCAACCACCCGATCGCGCTCGTCAACTCGGTCAATCCGTTCCGCCTGGAGGGGCAGAAGACGGCGGCCTTCGAGATCCTCGACGAGATCGGCGAGATCGATGCCCTCTGCATCCCCGTCGGCAACGCCGGGAACATCACGGCCTACTGGAAGGGGTTCCAGGAGATGGGCTCCGCGCCCCGCATGCACGGCTTCCAGGCCGCCGGGGCCGCGCCGCTCGTGACCGGCGAGCGGGTCGCGCAGCCCGAGACGGTCGCCAGCGCGATCCGCATCGGCAACCCCGCGCGCTGGGAGGAGGCGATGACCGCGATGCGCGACTCGCGCGGCGGCGTGGACGCGGTCAGCGACGCGCAGATCCTCGATGCCTACCGCTACCTCGCCGCGAGCGAGGGCGTGTTCTGCGAGCCCGCGAGCGCCGCCTCGGTCGCCGGGCTGCTCGTCCACGGGGCGCCCGAGGGCGCCGAGCGGATCGTCTGCGTCCTGACCGGCCACGGCCTCAAGGACCCGCAGGTGGCACTCGAGCAGTCGGGCTCGGTCGTCCCGTGCGAGCCGGAGATCGCCGCCGTCGAGCGCGCGGTGCTGGGGTAGGGCCCGGCGTCGTGCAGCGCCGCCGCGTCGTCCGCGTCCCCGCAAGCTCGGCCAACCTCGGGCCGGGCTTCGACACGTTCTGCGCGGCGCTCGGGCTGCACATGGAGCTCGAGGTCCGCGAGACGCCGGGGACGTTCGCCGTGGAGACCGACCTGCCGATCGCCACCGACCGTCGCAATCTCGCCGTCCGCGGCTTCGAGTGCCTGCACCCGGCCGACGGGTTCACCTTCCGCATCACCTCGGAGATCCCGCTGTCCGGCGGGCTGGGGACGAGCGCGGCCGCCTGCGTGGCCGGCCTCGTCGCCGCCGACCACCTGTTCGAGCTCGACGCCGACCTGCTCGCGCTCGGGACCGAGCTCGAGGGCCACCCGGACAACGTCGCCGCGGCGCTGCACGGCGGCTTCGTGGTCTGCGCGGACGGCGAGGCGGTCCGCTTCGACGCCCCCGACGGCCTCGAGGCGGTCCTCGTCGTCCCCCACGAGCACTGCCGCACGAAGGCCGCCCGCGACGTCCTCCCCGCCGAGGTGCCGATGGCGCAGGCGGTCTTCAACATCGCGCACGGCGCACTGCTGATGGCCGGCCTGGCGACGGGCGATCTCGACCTCGTCGCGCGCGGCCTCGCCGACGAGCTCCATCAGGACCGTCGCGCACACCTCTTCCCGCGCTCGGCCGAGCTCGTCGGGCGCGCCCGTGAGCTCGGTGCGATCGGCGCGACGATCTCGGGCGCCGGCCCGACGGTGCTGGTCTGGACCGGATACGAGGCGACCGGCGGGATCGTCGAGGCGCTGCGCGCGCAGGCCGGCGACTGGGCCCAGGTGCTGCGCACGCCGTTCGAGCCCACCGGCGCCGACGTCCGCGCGCTCTGACCGGCCTCAGGCGTCGGCGGCCATCAGGGCGCGGATGCGCCGGCGCGGGCCATCGAGCCCCAGGCGCCGCAGGAGCTCCTCGGCGACCTGGAGGTAGTCCGAGCCCAGGTCCGGCCGGTGCTCGAAGATCGAGACGGCGCGCTCGGCGGACTCCGCGTAGGCGATCGACTGGCGCACCGAGTGCTCGAGCAGCTTGTCGCCGACGTGCTCCTTCAGCGACTCGTACGCCTCGCGCGAGTGGACCGTGCGCATGTCCGCGATGTTGAAGAGCACGCCGAGCCATTCCAGCCCGGGGTTGAGACTCTCGCGCGCGAGCTCGATGACCTCGAGCGCCTGCTCGACGCCCTGCAGGGCGAAGTACTGGGCCTCGCTGGAGATCAGGGCGCGGTCCGCGGCGACGAGCGCATTGACCGTCAGCAGGCCGAGCGCCGGCGGGCAGTCGATGAAGATCACGTCGTAGGCGTCGTCGACGCCGGCCAGCGCGCGACGCAGCGTCAGCTCGCGGCCCATCTTGCCGGCGAGCGTCAGCTCGGCCTCCGCGAGGCTGAGGTTCGCGGGAATCACGTCGTCGTGGATCGCCTCCGCGGCCGTCACGCGGCCGCCGAGCACGTCGCCGATCGTCGGCTCGGCCTCGGGCTCGATGTCGAAGTAGTCCGAGAGGTTGCCCTGCGGGTCGAGATCGACCGCCAGGACGCCCAGGCCGCTCTGGCGGAAGGCCTCGGTGAGGTGGCGCACCGCGGTCGTCTTGCCCGTGCCGCCCTTCTGGGAGAGAACCGCGATCTTCAGCGCCATGTCAGCGGCAGTCTAGACCCGCGTTGTGGAGAGCGCCCGGTTCCTCGGCCGGACGCTCTCCGTTCCCTCTCCTCCGCGGGCCGCCCAGCCCGAAGAGCGTCAGCCCTGGGCCTGGAGCGCCGTGCCGGACCGGCCGCCATGGGCGGTCCCGGCGCTCTCAGGGTCCACGTCGACGAAGTGCAGGCGGTAGCGTCCGACGACGATCTCGTCACCGTCCGAGAGCACGCGCCACTCGACGCGGTCGCCGTTGACGAAGATCCCGTTGAGGCTGCGGTCGTCGAGCACCCGCACCCCGTCGGCCTGGCGGACGATCAGGGCATGACGGCGTGAGACGGTCGGATCGTCGAAGCGCACGTCGGCGGCGAGGCTGCGGCCCACGCGCGTCCACTCGCGCACCAGCGGGACGACCCTGGCCTCCGCGCCGTCGCGGAAGACGAGGTACTGCCCCGGCTCATCCAGCTGCGCCGCGGCGGCCTCGAGGATCGCCACCCGCTCGTCGTGCTGCGCGGACTGCGACGCCGAGGCGGCCACCCGCTCCTGTGTCGCCTGCGCGGAGAACAGCGACGCGCGCACGAAGCGCTCGCCTGCGCACCCGGGGCAGGGCGGCAGCGCGTCCCCGGTCTCGAGCGAAACCACGTATCCGCAGTGCTCGCAACGGAAGGACCCCATACCGGCGAGGGTGCCTGAGATCAGAGACTCCATTGGCGTGCTCTCCCTCATCT
>DATCDC010000116.1:0-15898 GCA_036510915.1 Solirubrobacteraceae bacterium
GGCCGCTCACGCGCGCGGCGCTGCGCGAGCGCCTGGACCGCGCCGGCGTGCCGACGGAGGGCCAGGCGCTGGTGCACGTCCTCATGCTCGCGACCCTGCGCGGGCTGACCGTCCGCGGCCCGATGCGCGGCGGCGAGCAGGCCTACGTCCTGGTCGATGACTGGCTTGGACCGCAGGCCCCGGTCGACCGCGATCGCGCGCTGGCCGAGCTCGCGCGACGCTACCTCGCCGGCCACGGGCCCGCGGACGACCGCGACCTGGCGAAGTGGGCGGGGATCGGGCTGCGTGACGCGCGCGCAGGCCTCGCGGGGATCGCCGCGGAGCTCGCTGAGCCCGCCCCCGGCATCGTCGACCTGGCCGGGCGCCCACCGCGCCCGCCCGCGCTGCCCCCACCGCGGCTGCTCGGCCCCTTCGACCCGCTGCTCCACGGTTGGGTCTCGCGCGAGGATGTGCTGGCGGGCCGTCAGGGCATCGTGACGAGCAACGGCGTCTTCCGGCCGATCGCGCTCGCCGGCGGCCGCGCGGTCGCGACCTGGCGGATGCCCGCCGGCGCCGTGCAGCTCGAGCCCTTCGAGCCGCTGGACGGCGCGACGAGCGCCGCGCTGCAGGCCGAGGCGACGGCGGTCGAGCGCTTCCTCAGCGCACCGTCAGCGTGAGGCGCATGCCCTTGTCCTCGTGGGAGTCGGGCGTCCCGGCGAAGAGGCTGCAGAAGAGCTTGTAGGTCCCGGGGCGCAGGTGGGCCGTGATCGTCCCGGCGTCGCCCGGCTTGAGCGACACGACGTCCGGCGTCCCGTCCTGCTCGAAGAGCATCACGTTGTGGTCGTCCTCGCCGCGGTTGTAGGCGCGGATCCGCACGACGCCGGCGGCGACGACCGTCTTCGAGCCGCGCATCGTCCATTCGCTCTCGTCGACCGTCAGTGCATGGGCGAGCTCCGCGCCCGGGAGCAGGAGGCGGTGCCGGCGCGCCTGGGCCGAGGGCGCGGCGAGCACCGCGGCGAGCACGCCCACGGCCAGGATCGCGGCGCGCCCGCGCATCACTTCATCAGTGCGCTGCCGCCGTCGTAGCGGTGGATCGCGGGGAACGGGCCGCCGGGCAGCACGGCCCCGGGATCGCCGCCGAGCCACTCGCCGATCAGGGCCTGGTAGACGCTGCGGAAGTCGGTCTTGACGACGAGGTCGCCGTCGTCGTCGACCTTGACGCCCGGATGCTCGCCCGTGAGGCCGCCGCGGACGGCCGACCCGCTGACGAGCATCATGCCGCCGGCACCGTGGTCGGTTCCCTGCGAGTCGTTGGAGGCGATGCGCCGCCCGAACTCCGAGAAGACCATCGTGACGACCTTGTCCTCGATGCCGCGCGCGGCCAGGTCGGCCTTGAACGCGGCGAGCCCGCGCGAGAGCACGGAGAGCTGCGGGTCCTGTGCGGTGACCTGCCCGCCGTGCGTGTCGAACGAGCCCCAGTCGATCGTGACGATCCGCGTGCCCAGCCCCGCGCCGAGGAGCGTGGCGGCGAGCTGGAGCTTGCGCGAGAGGTCGGTGTTCGGCGGGTAGCCGGGCCCGGGTGTGACCGCGCCGAGGCCGGTGAGGCGGTTGGAGACGTCGACCGTCAGGCCGTAGATCGAGCGCGAGCGTCCGAGGCCGTCGTTGCCCGCGCCGGCGGCGACCGCCGCGAGCTTTCCGACCTCGGCGTTCGCGTCGGCCGTCGTGACGCCGGGGACCTGGAAGCGCGCGCCGCCGAGGTTCTCGATCGCGCAGACGGGGGCGCTCGTCGAGCGGATCTGCTTGGAGAGCGAGGAGTCCAGCGAGACGGCCTGCAGCGGGTTGGCCTGCGAGCCGTAGGCGTCGAGCCAGCGTCCCAGCCAGCCGGTCTGCAGCTGCTGCTGGGCGCCCGCGAACCAGTAGTCGCGGCTCTCGAAGTGCGAGCGGTTGGCGGGCGTGTAGTCGGCGGCCGGGAAGATCGCGAGGTCCGAGCCCGCGCCGCCGGAGCCGTCACCGTAGAGCGTGTCGAAGCCCTTGGTGTCGGTGTTGTTCCCGGCGCCGGAGACGAGCGGGTTGGCGAACGCCAGCGAGCCGCCCGTGCCGGGCATGACCGTCGTGCCGACCTTGGTCCCGCTTGAGGGCCCGATCACGCGGGCGATGTTCGAGCGCGCCGCCTGGTAGGCGCTGAACTGGTCGGACGCGACCGGGACGATCGCGTTGAGCCCGTCGTTGCCGCCGTTGAGGAAGATGCAGACGATGCTCTTCTGCATCGGCTCTGCGGCCTCGGCGAGCGCGGCCTCCCAGATCGAGCCCCAGTCCAGGCGCGAGGCCGAGTAGACCGACGCCATGCCGATCAGGCCGTTGCGCATGAACGTGCGGCGGTCGACACCACGCGCGCCGCGGCGCGCGTGCGGGACGCCGTCCGGGAAGCCGGCCATCGCCTCCGCGGGAATCGGCAGCTGCGAGGTCGGCGCGAGGTCGGTGACGAGGCTGTCCGAGCGCGCGCAGTCCGCGCAGCGCAGCGCGTGCGCGTCGGCACCGCCCGCCGGGAGCTTGTCGAGGTCGCCGTTGCGGGAGTCGTCGGGCATCACATCACCTGTGCGTCGGGGCCGGCCAGCATCAGGGCGCGCAGCATGAGCTGGCGCTCCTTGCGGAGCTTCGAGGTGCCGGAGCCCGCGCGCGTGGCGAAGTCGTGGATCGCCGCCTGCGTTCCGGGGGCCAGCCAGGGCTGGCCGATCGCCGCGTAGGCCCGGTCGTAGGCCGAGGCCGCGGTCTCGCCCGGCGTGTCGTCGATCGTCATCTGGGAGAGGAGCGTGGCGACGAACCCGAACCGCGCGAGCGCGGTGTTCGTGTTGAGCCACGACAGCCCGCCCTCCCAGCCCGCCACGGTCGGGGGGAAGTAGGGGAGCTGGCCCATCGAGTCCAGGTGGTCGGTCGCCGTCGTGTCCGTGATGCCGGCGGCGAGCGAGCGCATCGCACCGACGACGTAGACGACCGGCGGCTTGACCATGTTCGGCTCGGTGAGCGAGGCGAACAGGGCCGGGTCGCTGAGGATCTGCTCGAGCAGCGGCTTGACCTTCAGCCCGCTGCCGGTGTACGTGGCGGTCAGCTTCGCGAGCGTGGCGGCGTCCGGCGGCGCGGCGACGAACTCGTTCCAGAGCTTCGCGACGAAGAACGACGGGTGCGAGGGGTGCGCGAGCACGAGGTCGACGGCGTCGGCGTACTTGTAGTTGCCGAACTTGCCGAAGACGATCTTCGGGCCGTTGTACCAGCGGTCCGGCGTGAAGTAGCTCGTCGCCGCGTCCGGGTTGCTGTCGTCGATCTGCCAGCCGGAGAACGCCTTCGCCAGCTGCTTGACGTCGTCCTCGCTGTAGTTCGGCGTCCCGGCCGGCCCGGTCACGCCGAGGCCGAACAGCTCCATCAGCTCGCGCGCGTAGTTCTCGTTCGGCGCGCCCTTGACGTTGTACTCGCCCGTCAGGAAGCGCAGCATCGACGGGTTGATCGTCACCTCGTGTGCGAGGTCGGCGAACGACGCGTTCGGGTTGGCGCCCAGGTCTGCGTACTTGCGGAACAGGTCGTTCTGCTGCATGAGCAGCTGCGGCGGCGAGACGCTCATCCGCGAGTTCGCGAAATGGCGGTGCCAGAAGAACCCGAGGCGCTCGGGGAAGGGGTTCGTCGAGCGGACCATCCGGTCGACCCAGCTGAGCACGAGGTCGGTGTCGTCGCCGGTGGGATCGAGCGGCTTGCCCGCGTTGGTCCCCGGGGTGCCGCTCACGCCCGCGGGCGTGCCGAGCAGCCAGGCGACGGCGTCCTTGACCGGCTTGCCGGTCCAGGCGGTGCGATCCTGCAGCGTCGGCCCGAAGCCCGCGCGCCAGAACAGGCGGTCGACCATCGTCGGGCTCATCGAGCCGAGATCGATCGTCTGGTCGACGCTCGGCGATGGCGGCAGGGACAGGCGGTGACGGCGCGGCACTGCGGCCGCGCGCTTGGCCTTGCGCTTGCGCCGCTTGTTCGCGGAGTAGGCCAGGCGGCTCATCGGCATGCTCCCTTCAGCAGCGCGCGGAACGCGCTCGTGATCGGCGTGCCGCGCAGGCGGAAGTCGCCGTAGGGGTCCTTGACGTCGTACCAGACGATCCCGGCGAGCTTCGGCATCGCCGTCGTGCGCAGCGTGGCGAGCGTCTGGATCCAGCCGGCCTTGTCGCCGCCGTTGGCGGCGGAGCCCGTCTCGGCGAACCAGAACGGCTTCGGTGCGAGCGCCTCGATCGTCGTGTAGGCCGAGCCGAACAGCGTGCCCGGCTCGCTCCAGAGCAGCGGTGGGCGCGCGCCGAAGTTGTAGCCGCTGGCACCGACGAGGTCGACCTGCGAGGCGCCGGGGAAGTACGAGCTGATCGCGTTGATCCCGTTGTCGGGGATGCTGCGCGCGTAGGGCGACCAGAGGAGCTTGATCCTCGTGCCGCCGGGTGCGCTGCGAACGGCCTTGCGCACGCGGTTCCAGGCCTTGGCATAGTCGGCGGGGGTGTTGCCGTTCGCGGCGCCCGACCACGGGTACCACGGCGTGTTCATCTCCGGCATCGGCCGCAGCACCGCGCCCTTGCGCACGCCGCGCAGCTGGCGCACGAGCGCGCGGAGGGAGGCGTCGTAGCGCCCGGCGGCGACGCGCCCCAGCCGGTAGCCGGGCTGCTTGGCGCCCGACTTGCCCGCATCGGGCTGCCAGGTGACGAGCAGCGCCGCGTGCGAGCGGTTGGCCATCGCGATGATCGACGGGGCGAGCGGCCGGCCGGCGGTCATGTACGTCGAGATCGACGTGACGCCGGCGCCGACGTGCTTCTTCAGCGCCGGCAGGCTGCTCGCAGGGTTGTCCTGGTAGACGCCGACGTTCACGCACGACGCGCCCGAGGCGGACGCGGCGGGGGCGAGGACGAGCGCCGCCGCGAGGGCGGCGCCGGCGTGGCGTGCACGGATCACGTGCGGACCTCCAGCGTGAGGGTGGTGGTCGTGTGGCCCTTGCCGTCCGGCGAGGTCGCCACGAGCTGCAGGGTGTAGCGCGCGGCGCGCCGCGCGGCCTTGGGAAGGGTGAGCTTCACGTTCTGGTCGCCGGCCTTCGCGACCTGGAGCGTGAGACGTGCGAGCGGCTTCTGCGCCGTCCTGTGCCCCTTGCGCCGGACCGGGAGGAGGTTCGCCTGGAGGCTGCCGATCCCATCGGCGCGCAGCTTCAGCACCGTGCGGTACTTCGCGCGGCGCAGCTTGCGCAGCGAGAAGCGCAGCTTCGCGGGCGCGCTGAGCTTCGGCGCGTCGCCGCACCCCTGCGTGGCCGACGGCGGGCGCGTAAAGCTGACGGGGGCCGGCGCGTCGGAGGTCCACCCGAGGTCCTTCTGGACGGCGACCACGGTGAACGTCACGGGGACGCAGACCGGTGAGGCCGGCGCGAGCCCGGCGGCCCCCGCCGACTCGAGCGCGACCTCGGCGGGCGCGCCGCCGGTGCTGCGCAGCACGCGGTAGAGCTGCGCGTCGGGGCTGCGGCTCGTGAAGGTCAGCTTGCCGGTGGCGGGGTCGACGGTCAGGGCCGTCGGGGAGCTCTCCTGCGTCCGCACGCCCGACGAGCCGACAGGGTGGCCGGAGCCGCCGTCGCTGTCGACGACCTTCTGGTCGTCGAAGACCGGCGCGTCGGTCCAGCCGTAGATCGCGCCGCCGGTGCCGCCCGCGCCCTGCTGGTCGCCGTAGTCGCCGCCGTTGCCGCCGTGCGTCGAGATCGAGACGATCGAGCCGAGCGCCTTGGCGATGAGGTCCACGCGCCCGCCTGCGCCGCCTGCGCCGCCGTGCGCCGGCGCGGGCAGCGGCGTGCCGGCCCCGCCCCCGCCCTCGGCGCGCGCCTGCCCGCCGAGCGACAGCGTGCCGGTCGCGGCGCGCAGGAGGACGTTCGCGGCGCTGCCGCCGTTGCGAGGCGGGTCGGCGTCGCCGTTGGCGTTCGAGCCGCTCGCGTCCAGCGTCCCGCCGACGCTGAGATCGGTCTGCGCCGACAGGGAGATCGGGCCGCCATTCGCGCCGGGGCCGCCGGGGCTGTAGCCGCCCTGCGCCGTGACCTGACCGGTGCCGATCGAGCCGCCGCTGCTGGTGATCGCGATCGTGCCGCCTGGGCCGGCGGCGGAGCCGGTCTGCCCGTTGCCGCCGTACGCCTGGATCGCCGAGAGGGAGACGTTGCCGCTCGCCGAGGCGCTGATCGAGCCGCCGGGCCCGCCGTTCATCGGCGTCGGCGAGCTGCCGGCGTTGCCGCCGGCGGTGAAGAGGGTGCCGGCGGAGATGCTGCCGCCCTGCAGCGCGATCGTGCCGCCGGCCGACCCGCCCAGCGGGCTCTGCGCGCCGCCCGCCCAGGCGCCGCCGCCGATCACGAGCGCGCCGCCCGCGGTCGCGTCGATCCGTGTCGCCGGGGTGGCGGCGCTGATCGTGCTGTTCTGCCCGCCGACGTCCAGACGGCCGAGCGCGATCAGCGACCCGCGCGCCGCGAGCGTGATGTGCGCCGATCCGCCCGGTCCGGCGTCCACGCTGCCGCCGCCGGTGGCGTCGATCGAGCCGAGCCGGACGTCAGAGCCGGAGATCGCGACGTCGGCGCCGTTGCCGCCGTTCAGGCCTGCGCCGGCGTTCCCGGGGGCGTCGCGCCCGGAGGCGTTGACGTTGCCCGAGATGCGCACGTCGCCGGCGCTCGAGCTCACGGACACGGGAGCCGCATACTGGGCTCGCGCCGGATCCGCCTGGGGCGTGGCGCCCACGCCCTGGGTCTGGATGTCGCCGCCGATGTCGACCGGCCCGACGGCGCTGATGCCCACCGGAGCCCCGTAGGCGGTCAGCGCGCCCGTGGTCACGGCTCCGCCGGAGGTGATCGTGATCGAGCCGGAGGCGCCGCCGCCGCTGCCCGAGGTGTTGATCGAGCCGCCGACCGCGACGCGCGCGCCCTTGAGGCTGAGCGAGCCGGCGGGGCGGACCGTGCCGCTGCCGGCGGTCAGGTCGATGCCGGAGGCGATGGTCAGCTGGCCGGCCGACGTCATCGTCAGGTTGCGCCCGGCGGTGCAGCCGCCGTTGCCGGTGCCCTCGACGTAGCACGTGCGCAGGCCGGCGCTCGGGCCGAAGTAGATCGACTGCGCGGTGATCGACGTGTCGCCCGTGAGGCGCAGTTCGCCGTCGACGTAGACGATGCCGTAGCTGAGGTTGCCCGACACGGTCGCCTGGTCGCCGTCGAGGACGAGCAGGTCCGCCGCGTGGGCGGCCGGCGACCAGGCGAGCAGCGCAAGGCAGAAAGCCAGCGTCGTCAGCGCGGTGCGGGTGGAGCGGCGGGGCGTGCTGGGGGCGATGCGATGGGGGGGGATGACGACGCCTCTCCGTGGCTGCGTTGCGGGTGCGCCGGCACGCTCGCATGGAGCCACCGGCATGCAGCGCGTCGGCACGCCTCTAGGGTCACTTGACGGGGGCAGCGATGCAAAACCTCTCGCCTGGACGAACGGTGGACGCCCTCCGATCGCCCGTGCACGGCAAGGATCCGCAACCCGTCGGACAGATCGCTCCGCTCGGCGGAGAATCGCCGCCGCCGGGCGCGGAATCGCTACAGCCCGAGCGTCTTGGCGACGATCTCGCGCTGGATCTCGCTCGTGCCGCCGTAGATCGTGGAGACGATCGTCGTGCGCACGTGGCGTTCCATCTCGTACTCGGTCGCGTAGCCCGCGCCGCCCATCACCTGCATGCCCTCGAGGGCGACCTTCTTGGCCGTCTCGGTGACCTTGAGCTTGGCCATCGAGGCCTCGCGCGGGAACAGCGCGCCGGGGTTCGCGTCGACCATCCGGGCGACGTCATAGGTCAGCAGCCGGCAGCACTCGATCTCGGTCGCAAGGTCGGCCATCCGGTGGGCGATCGTCTGGAAGCTGCCGATCGGGCGCCCGAACTGCCTGCGCTCCTTGACGTAGGCGAGCGCGTCGTCGAAGGCGCGCCGCGCGAAGCCCAGCGACTGCGCGGCGATGATCAGGCGCTCGACGTTCAGGCCCGCCATCAGCTGGCTCCATGCCTGGCCCTCGACGCCGAGCAGGTTCTCCGTGGGAACGTGGCAGTCGGTGAAGAACACGTCGTTGACGACGCGCCCGCCCATCGTGTCGATCCCGCGGATCTCGACGCCGTCGCTGCCGGCGGGGATGCTCAGCATCGTCAGGCCATCGTGCTTGGCGCCGCTGTCGTCCGTGCGGCAGACGAGCAGGATGTGGTCGGCGAGGTGGGCTTCGGAGATCCACGTCTTCTGACCCTCGACGACGTAGCCGCCGTTGTGCCTGGTCGCCCTGCAGCGCAGCGCGCCGACGTCCGAGCCCGCCTCGGGCTCGGACATGGCGATCGCCTCGACGGCGCCGCGCGTGATGCCGCCGAGGATCTCGTGCTTCTGCTCCTCGGTGCCGAAGCGCTCGTAGGCGCCCGCGACGATCGAGGTGACCGCGAAGCTGCCGACCGGGATCTGGCCGTGGGCCGTCTCCTCGAGGAACAGGCACAGGTCGACCATCCCGCCGCCGCTGCCCCCGTACTCCTCGGGGATCGCGACGCCGAGCCACCCGAGTTGCGCGACACGCGCGTAGAGCTCGGGGTTGTGGGGCTCGGTGCCGCCGTCGGTCAGCGCGTCGCGCTGCTCGCGGGTGCCGCACTCGCGCGCCGCGAGATCGCGGACCGCCGCGGCGAGCGCCTGCTGCTCGTCGGTGAACATGATCGACATCCTCCTCAGGCGGTCGCGAGCGCCGGGGCGTCGGCGTACGTCTCGCCGCGCTCGGCCTTCTCGACCAGCGACGCCGGCGGCTCGAAGCGCTCCCCGTAGGTCGCCGCGAGCTCGCGCGCACGCGCGACGAAGCCCGGAAGGCCGCGGTGTTGGGGGTGGGCGGCGGGTTCGTATCCGTTGATGTACTGCAGCACGCCGCCGGTCCAGCCCGGGAAGCCGATCCCCAGGATGGAGCCGATGTTCGCGTCGGCGACCGACTCGATGACGCCCTCGTCGAGGCACTTGACGGCCTCCATCGCCTCGAGGATCAGCATGCGCTCCTTGAGGTCCTCGAGCGGCACCTCGCGGTTGTCGCCGCCGAAGGCGTCCTTCAGCCCGGGCCACAGCCGCGTGCGCGCGCCGTCCTCGTACTCGTAGAAGCCGGCGCCGGCCAGGCGCCCGCCGCGGTCGAACTCCTCGACCATGCGGTCGACGACCGCGTTGGCGGGGATCTCTGGCAGCGTCAGGCCCTCGGCCTCGGCGGCGGCCTGGTACTGCGCGCGGATCTTGCGCATGAGGTTGAGGTTCAGCTCGTCGCTGAGCTGGAGCACCGGTGCGGGGTAGCCGGCCTGCGAGGAGGCCTGCTCGATCGACGGGGCGGGGATGCCCTCGGCGAGCATCGCGATGCCCTCGTTGATGAAGGCGCCGATCACGCGGCTCGTGAAGAACCCGCGCGAGTCGTTGACGACGATCGGCGTCTTCCTGATCTGCCTGGCGACGTCGAGCGCGCGGTAGACGGTCTCGTCGCTCGTCTGCTCGCCCTTGATGATCTCCAGCAGCGGCATCTTGTCCACGGGGCTGAAGAAGTGCAGCCCGATGAAGTCGGCCGGGCGCGAGACGCCGTGCGCCAGCTGGGTGATCGGCAGGGTCGAGGTGTTGGAGCCGAGCAGCGCGTTCTCGGCGAGGTGGGGCTCGATCTCGGCGAAGACCTGCGCCTTGACGGCCGGGTCCTCGAACACGGCCTCGATCACGAGGTCGGCGCCGGCAGCCTGGGCCGGGTCGGCGGTCGGCGTGATCCGCGCGAGCAGCGCGTCGGCCTGCTCCTGGGTCGAGCGCCCGCGCGCGACGGCCTTGTCGACGAGCGCCTGCGAATAGCCCTTGCCGCGCTCGGCCGCCTCGGCGGAGACGTCCTTCAGCACGACGTCGATGCCGGCCTTGGCGCAGACGTAGGCGATCGCGGCGCCCATCATGCCCGCGCCGAGCACGACGACCTTCGTCGCCTGGAACCGCGGGATGTCCGCCGGCCGCCCGCGGTCGCCGCTGACCTGCTGGAGGTCGAAGAAGAACGCCTGGATCATGTTCTTCGCGACCTGGCTCGTGACGAGGTCGACGAAGTAGCGCCCCTCGATCTCGCTCGCGGTGTCGAAATCGACCTGCGCGCCCTCGACGGCCGCGGCCATGATGTGGTGCGGCGCCGGGTAGTTCGCGCCCTTGAGCTGCTTGCGCAGGTTCGCCGGAAACGCCGGCAGGTTCTGCGCGAGCTTCGGGTTCGACGGCGTGCCGCCCGGGATCTTGTAGCCCTTGACGTCCCAGGGCTGGACCGCCTCCGGATTGGCCGCGATCCACGCCTTGGCGGCCGGGACGAGCTCCGCGCGCGTGGCGACGACCTCGTCGACGATGCCGAGCTCCTTGGCCTTGGCCGGCTTCAGGCGCTGCCCCTGCAGCAGCAGCTGCATCAGCGCGTCGACGATGCCGACCATGCGCACGCTGCGCACGACGCCGCCGGCGCCGGGGAGCAGGCCGAGCTGGACCTCGGGGAAGCCGACGACCGCACGCGGGTCCTCGACGATCACGCGGTGGTGGGTGGCCAGGCAGATCTCCAGGCCGCCGCCGAGCGCCGCGCCGTTGATGGCGGCGACGACGGGCCTGCCGAGGGTCTCCAGGCGGCGCAGCAGCGCCTTGCCCTCGCGCACGAACTCCGCGACCTGCGCGGCGTCCTCCTTGCGCGTGGCGCGCAGGTCGTTGAGGTCGCCGCCGGCGAAGAACGTCTTCTTGGCGGACGTGATGACGACGCCGGTGATCGCGTCCTTCTCGGCCTCGAGGCGCTCGACGGTCGCGGCCATCGACGCGGCGTAGGCCGCGTTCATGGTGTTCGCGGACTGGTTGGGGTCGTCGAGGGTCAGGACGACGACGCCGTCCGGATCCTGGTCCCAGCGGATGGTCGTGCTCTCACTCATGATCAGATGGCCTCCACGACCGTCGCGATGCCCATGCCGCCGCCGACGCAGAGCGTCGCGAGGCCGTACCTGCCGCCCGTGCGGTGCAGCTCGTCGATCAGCGTGCCGAGGATCATGCCGCCGGTCGCGCCCAGCGGATGGCCCATGGCGATCGCGCCGCCGTTGACGTTGACCTTCTCGATGTCCAGGCCCATGTCGCGCACGAAGCGCAGCACGACGGCGGCGAACGCCTCGTTGATCTCGACGAGGTCGAGATCCTCGACCGTCAGGCCGGCCTTCGCCAGCGCCTTCCTCGCGGCGGGCGCGGGGCCGGTCAGCATGATCGTCGGGTCGGCGCCGGAGAGCGCCGTCGCGAGGATCCGGGCCTTCGGGGCGAGCCCGAGGTCCTCGCCGGTCTGGGCGTTGCCGATCGCCAGCAGCGAGGCGCCGTCAACGATGCCCGAGGAGTTGCCGGGCGTGTGGACGTGCTCGATCTTCTCGATCCAGTGGTACTTCTGCAGCGCGACGGCGTCGAAGCCGCCGGCCTCACCGATCATCTGGAAGGACGGCTTGAGGTTCGAGAGGGTCTCGACCGTCGTGCCGGGGCGGATGAACTCGTCGTTGTCCAGCACGACGTTCTCGTTGAGGTCCTTGACGGGGATCACGGAGCCCGCGAAGCGGCCCTCGGCCTGCGCGGCCGCGGCGCGCTCCTGCGAGCGCGCGGCGTAGGCGTCGACGTCCTCGCGGCTGAACTCCTCGATCGTCGCGATCAGGTCGGCGCTGACGCCCTGGGGCACGAACGAGGTGTCGTAGTTCGTCTCGGGGTCCATCGCCCAGGCGCCGCCGTCGGAGCCCATCGGCACGCGCGACATCGACTCGACGCCGCCGGCGAGGACGAGGTCCTCCCACCCGGAGGCGACCTTCTGCGCGGCGATGTTCACGGCCTCCAGGCCGGAGGCGCAGAAGCGGTTGACCTGCAGGCCGGCGACGGTGTCCGGCAGGCCGGCCTTGATCGCGGCCGTCTTGGCGATGTCCGCGCCCTGGTCGCCGACGGGCGAGACGCAGCCCAGGACGACGTCGTCGACGCGGTTCGGGTCGAGTCGCTCGTTGCGCACGAGCACCTCGTGCATCAGACCGACCACGAGGTCCACCGGCTTGGTGCCGTGGAGCGACCCGTTGCTCTTGCCCTTGCCGCGCGGCGTGCGCACGGCATCGAACACCAGTGCCTCAGTGCTGCTCATCTGTTCGGAACTCCTCGTGTCGGCGGCCTCGCGCGCGGGCGGCGGGGCCTCGAATCGGCAACCTGCGCGGTGAGGCTAGCAGAGAAACATTCGTTCACGAACGCAAGTTGCCTGGCTACCATGGCGCCGATGGCCGCCCAGCCCGAGACCCGCCGCCGCAGTCAGGCGGAGCGCAGCGCCGCGACCCGCGACGCGCTGCTGGAGGCGACGATCGCCTGTCTCGTCGAGGACGGCTACGCCAACACCACGACGAGCCGGGTGGCCGAGCGCGCCGGCGTCTCGCGGGGTGCGCACCTGCATCACTTCCAGACGCGCAGCGCGCTCGTGGCCGCGGCGATGGAGCGCCTCGCGCGGCTGCGCAGCGAGGAGCTGCTGCTCGCCGCCGACGCGCTGCCGACCGGCAGCGAGCGGGTGGCGCGCGGCCTCGACCTCGTCTGGGAGAGCTACGCCAGCCCGCGCTTCCAGGCCGCGCTCGCGCTGTGGGCGCAGGCGCGCACCGATCCGGAGCTGCGCGCGCACCTCGTCGACGTCGAGCGGGCCCTCGACCGCCAGACGCTGGAGCTCGCGCGGCGCCTGTTCCCCGACATCTCCACGCGCGCGGACTTCGACCGGCGCGTCGAGATGGCGGTCGCGACGATCCGCGGGCTCGCGCTGCTCGACACCCTGCACCCCGGCTCGGACCGCAACCGCAAGCAGTGGGCCTTCTGCCGCGCCCAGCTCGTGCGGCTGTTCGAGGAGGACGCGCCGGCCTGACGGCGAGCGCTCAGCCGGCGATCGAGCGCTTGTACCAGCGCACCGCCAGCGGCGCGCAGAGCAGCACGATCGCGGCGATCCAGATCACCGTGTAGCCGATCGGGTGCTGCTGGGGCCACGGCCCGCCGTGGTGGATCGCGCCGCCGGGATTGCCGAACAGGTGGCGCAGCGAGTCGGACATCGTCGAGACCGGGTTCCACTCGGCGACGGTGCGCAGCGGCTCGGGGAGGCTGCGCGCCGGGACGAAGGTCGTCGCGATGAAGGTCAGCGGGAAGATCACGACGAAGCCCACCCCCTGCACCGCCTCGGGCGTGGCGACCACGCTGCCCAGCAGCACGCCGACCCAGACCATCGCGAACGAGAAGGCCACCATCAGCCCGTACGCCGCTGCGACCTGCGCCGCGCTCGTGTGCACGCGCCAGCCGATGATCAGGCCGGTGATCGACATCAGCACGATCGGCAGCAGCGACTTGATCAGGCTCGCGACGGCGTGCCCGCCGAGCACGCTCCCGCGCGCGATCGGCAGTGAGTGGAAGCGGTCGATCGCGCCGTTGCGCCGGTCGTTGGCCAGCGCGATCGCGACCCCGAAGGCGCCGAACACCAGCGTCTGGGCGAAGATGCCGCCCATCAGGAACTCCTTGTAGCTGCCGCCGCCGGGCACGCCGATCGCCCCGCCGAAGACGAACGCGAACAGCAGCACGAACATGATCGGCTGGATCGTCGCGTCGACGAGCGCCTCGGGCTGGCGCTGCATGTGCCGCAGGCCGCGGCGGGCGATCACCCACGTGTCGCCGGCGGCGCTGGCGCGGCCGGCCCGCGCGGCGCGCGCGGGGACTGGGACGTCGGCCATCAGGCCACCTCGCTGGGGATCTCGTCGTGGGCGGGCTGGGCGCCGTCCTGTGCGGGCAGCCCCGTGAGCGTGAGAAAGACGTCGTCGAGCGTCGGCTGGCGCAGTCCGAGGTCCTCGACCGCGATCGCGCGATCGGCCAGCTCGCCGGCCACCGCCGCGACCGCGCCGGGGCCGCCGTCGGTCGGCACCGTGAGGCTGCGCTCCTGGCGGTCGACCGCCGGCGCCGCGCGGCAGACCCGCTCGAGGATCTCGGCGACCGCCGGCAGGTCGCCCGCGTGCGCGCAGACGATGTGCAGCTGGTCGCCGCCGATCTGGCGCTTGAGCGAGCGCGCGTCGCCGCGGGCGATCGCGCGGCCGTGGTCGATCACGACGATCTCGTCGGCGAGGTGATCGGCCTCCTCGAGGTACTGGGTCGTCAGCAGGATCGTCGCGCCGGAGGCGACCAGGCCGTCGAGCACGGTCCACAGCTCGCTGCGCGCGCGCGGATCCAGGCCGGTCGTCGGCTCGTCGAGGAACAGGAGGTCGGGCGCGGCGACGAGCGTCGCCGCGAGGTCCAGGCGCCGGCGCATGCCGCCCGAGTAGTCGCGCACGAGCTTGCGGCCCGTGTCGGCGAGCGAGAACTGCTCGAGCAGGACGTCGGCGCGGGCGCGGGCGCTCGCGCGCCCGAGATGGTGCAGCTCGCCGATCATCGTCAGGTTCTCGTGGCCGGTCAGCAGCTCGTCGACGGTGGCGTCCTGAGCTGCGAGGCCGATCCCGCGGCGCACGCCGACCGGGTCGTCATGGATGTCGCAGCCGGCGACGCGCGCGGTTCCCGCGTCGGGGCGCGTCAGCGTCGTCAGCAGCCGCACGGCCGTCGTCTTGCCGGCGCCGTTGGGGCCCAGCAGCGCGCAGACCGAGCCGCGCGGCACGTCGAGGTCGAAGCGGTCCAGGGCGGTCTTCTCGCCGTAGCGCTTCACGAGCCCGCGGGCTTCGATGGCGTTGGTCTCAGTCACGGTCCAGCACCTAAGCACACTGGACGCCAGCTGCTCGCCGGGCTCGTGCGCACGATCACCGAGCGCCCGGCCGCCGTGCGCTGAACGGAGGACGCCTCTTTAGAAACTCTTGGGAGTTTCCTTACACACAGCGCAGGCGGGGCTTCCAGCCTCCTTGGCGATGAAGACCTCAAGAACCATCGCGACCGTCGCCGTCGTCGTCGCCTCCGCCGTCGGCGGCGCGGCCCTCGCCCACGCGTCCCAGAGCCCGAGCGCTCCCACACATACCGCCCGCGTGGCGGTCCCTGCAGCCACCTCCTCCACGACCAGGCCGATCGCCGACGACCGGTCGACCGCCAAGCGCGTCTACGACGGCGCCGCCGATTCCGTCGCCTACATCAGCTCCACCTCCATCCAGGGCCAGGCCACCGGAACGGGCTTCGTCGTCTCCGCCGACGGCCTGATCGTCACCAACGCGCACGTCGTCGACGGCGCGCAGCAGATCACCGTCAAGCTCGGCACCGGCGGGCAGACGCAGGCGGCGCAGCTCGTCGGCGCGGACGCCTCGCGCGACCTGGCGCTGCTCAAGGTCGACGGCTCGGGGCTCAAGGCGCTGAAGCTCGGTGACTCCGACGCGGTCGGCGTCGGCGACTCCACCTTCGCCATCGGCAACCCCTACGGGCTGGACCACACGCTCACGACCGGCGTCGTCTCGGCGCTGCACCGCGAGATCCAGGCGCCCGACGGCACGACGATCTCCGACGTCATCCAGACGGACGCCGCGATCAACCCGGGCAACTCGGGCGGCCCGCTCCTGAACGACAAGGGCGAGGTGATCGGCGTGAACTCGCAGATCGTCTCGAGCTCGGCCGGCTCGGCGGACGGCAGCGGCGGCCAGGGCGGCAGCGTCGGCATCGGGTTCTCGATCCCGTCGAACACCGTGCGGTCGTTCATCGGACAGGCGGCGGGCGGCGCGCTCTCCCCGGGCTCGGGCCGGCAGGACCAGCAGGTCGCTCCCGATCAGACCCTGCCCGATCAGACGGCCCCGGACCAGCAGTACGCCGATCCGTACGCGGCGATCAACTAGTGGACCCATCCGCAAGTCCGGCGGGTTCCCGGCGGCGCATCGCCGCCCGTGGCGTCGTCCTCGGTCGGGGCAATGCCGCCGGCATTGCCCC
>DATCDC010000117.1:0-52581 GCA_036510915.1 Solirubrobacteraceae bacterium
CCCGCCGATGAGCCCGGTGCCGACCACCGCGACGATGAGGCGCTCGCTCAAGCGGTCTGCGCGGCCTCGAGGAAGGGCAGCTTGCCCGCGATCCGCGCGACCTGCTCGACCTTGTGCGCGTACTCGGCGAACTCCGAGGCGCGCAGGGCCTGCGGGCCATCGCAGATCGCCTCCTCGGGGTGGGGGTGCACCTCGACGATGATGCCGTCCGCACCGGCGGCAGCCGCCGCCAGCGAGAGCGACTCGACGAGGTCGCGGCGCCCGGCCGCGTGGCTGGGGTCGACGACGATCGGCAGGTGCGTCATCTGCTTGAGCACCGGCACGGCCATCAGGTCGAGCGTGAAGCGGTAGGCGGACTCGAACGTGCGGATGCCGCGCTCACACAGCATCACCGCCTCGTTGCCCTCCTTGAGGATGTACTCGGCGGCCATGACGAGCTCCTCGAGCGTGCTGCTGAGCCCGCGCTTGAGCAGGACCGGGCGCCCGGCGCGCCCCAGCTCGGTGAGCAGGCCGTAGTTCTGCATGTTGCGCGCCCCGACCTGGATCACGTCCGCCACCTCGAGCACCGGCTCGAGATCGCGCGCGTCCATCAGCTCCGTGACGATCGGCAGGCCGCTGGCGGCCTTCGCCTCGGCCAGGAGCTTCAGCCCCTCGACGCCGAGCCCCTGGAAGGAGTACGGCGAGGTGCGCGGCTTGTAGGCGCCGCCGCGGAGCATGTTCGCACCGGCGTCCTTGACGACTTCGGCGGTCGTCAGCAGCTGCTCGCGCGACTCGACGGTGCACGGCCCGGCGATCAGCGCGAAGTGGTCGCCGCCGATCTTCGCGCCGCCGATGTCGAAGATCGACGCCTCGCGGTGCTGCTCCTTGGAGGCGAGCTTGTAGGGCTTGAGGATCGGGACGACCTTCTCGACGCCGGGCTGGCCGTCGAGCTCGAGCTCGCTGACGCGGACCTCGGTGTCGGTGTCGCCGATCGCACCGATCAGCGTGACCTCTGCGCCGCGGCTCGGGTGGGCGGTGCCGCCGACCGACTCGATGCGGTCGATGACGGCCTGCACCTCGGCCTCGGTGGCCTGGGGACTCATGACGATCAACATCCTTCGCTCATTCCTTCTCGCATACGTGGCGATCTCGACAGGGATACGGGCGGGGGCCCGGTCAGGAGCGTGCGCGCTCCGGTGGTTCGGCGCTCGGCCCGAAGGCCAGGGTGCGGCGGCCCCGGCGGGGACCGACCGAGCGCCTAGCTAAATCGCCAGGAGGCGGGATAGGCGTAGCCGGGACCGGACAGCGCGGCGCTGATCGCGTACGTCGTGGCGCTGTGGGCCCTGCGGCTCATACAGATCGGATTCAAGCACATCGCCGCGGCCCTGTGAACCGCCGGGCCCGCGCCCGGCTCAGACGAGCTCGCGCAGGACCGCCAGGAAGCGGGCGTTCTGGCTCGGCGTCCCGAGCGTCACTCGCAGCCATCCGGCCCGGCCGAGCGCGGCGCCTGAGCGCACGAGCACGCCCGCCGCGGCGAGTCCGGCGAGGATCCGCTGCTCGGTCTCCTGCGGCGTCTCCTCGCCGCGTCGCGGGAGCTCGAACCACATGAAGTTCGCCTGCGAGAGCATCGGCTGGATCCCGAGCTCGCCGAGCCCGTCCTCGAGCTCGACCCGGGCGAGCACCGCGCGCTCGACGCGCTCGGCGACGGCGTCCTGGTGGCGCAGCGCCTCGACGGCGGCGGCCTGCGCGGCGGCGTTGCAGAAGAACGGCTGGCGCACCTGGTTGACCGCCGTCACGAGGTCGGGTGAGCCGCACAGCGCGAAGCCGACGCGCAGCCCCGCCAGGCCGTAGACCTTGCTGAACGTGCGCAGCAGCGCGAGGTTGGAGTGGCGCTCCAGCAGGTCGAGCGTCGCGTCCGGGTCGTCGAGCATGTTGAACTCGCAGTAGGCCTCGTCGATCAGCACGCAGACGCTGCGCGGCACCTGTGCGACGAACGCGGCGATCCGATCGCGCGAGAGGGCCGTGCCGGTCGGGTTGTTCGGGTTGCAGACGATCACCATGCGCGTCGCGACGGTGATCTGGGCGAGCATCGCGTCGAGGTCGTGGACATCGCCGGCGGCGAGCGGCACGCGCACGCCGGTGGCGCCGGAGGCGGCCTCCAGGTGCGGATAGACCGAGAACGACGGCCACGCGTAGACGAGCTCGGCGCCGGGCTCGAGCAGCGCCTCGCCGAGGGCCAGCAGGACGTCGCAGGAGCCGTTGCCGATCGCGATGCGCTCCGCCGGGACGCCGTAGCGGTCGGCGAGCGCACCGCGCAGCACGGCGTTCGTCGGGTCCGGGTAGCGGTTCAGGCCGCCCAGGACGCGGGTGATCGCCTCGACGACCTGCGGCAGCGGCGGGTCGGGCGACTCGTTGGAGGCCAGCTGCGCGACGTCCTCCGGCATGGCGTACGCGGACGCGGCGGGGTAGGACGGGATGCGCTGCACGCGTGAGGAGTATTCGATCGCCACGTCGGGGAGTGTCTCAGTCGATCGGGCCGCCGGCGCGGTGCTCGCCGTCGGGCACGTGTGCGTCGCGGCCGACGTAGCCGCCCTTGCCGCCGACGACGAGCACGACGGAGTCCCCGTGGGCGACGTTGCGCAGGCGGCGCACCGTCGTCGCCGCGACGCGGGCGAGGCCGCCCGGCCCGAGGCGCTGCACGGTGCCGTCGCCGAACTCCAGCTCGATCAGGCCGGCGTGCACGAAGTACAGCTCCTCCTGCTCGTCGTGGAAGTGGGGACCGGCCTCGTAGCGGGGCGGCAGCACGAGCGCGTTGACGCCGAAGGCCTCGACCCCGAGTGCCGCGCGGATCTTGCGAAAGCCGTAGCCCTCCCCCAGCGCGTCGATCGGGGCGACGGTGTACCCGACGCCCTCGACGACCTCCTCGACGATCTCCGGCTCGCTCACTGCGCGCTCTCCAGGTCGGTGCGCAGGGCCCGGGCCTCACGCAGGTAGACGTGCCGCGGTTCGTGGCCGGATTCGGCGTGGTACTGCATCAGGACGCGGATCACGCGCTCCATCGCGCCGGGCACGTCGATTTCGCGCACGCACAGCAGCGGCACCCGCTCGAACCCGATCGCGCGGGCCGCGACGGCCGGGAACTCGGCGTCGAGGTCCGCGGTCATCGTGAAGATGCAGTTCACGACGTCGTCGGGGGTCAGCGCGTTGCGCGCGAGCAGTTCGCGCATGAGCTCGGTCGTGGCGGCGAGGATCGCCTCGCGGTCGTTCTCGGCGACGGTGATCGCGCCGCGCAGGGCGAAGAGACGCATGGCGCGCGGCATCATGTCACTTCGGCGGCTCGCCGCCGGAGGCCGCGCGCAGCGACTCGATCTCCTTCGGCGTCAGGCGCCGCGACGCGCCCTCGCGGAGCGGGCCGAGCTCCAGCGGGCCGAAGCGCACGCGCCGCAGCTCGCGGACGGGGTGCCCCAGCGCCTCGCACATGCGGCGGATCTGCCGCTTGCGCCCCTCGCGGATCGTGATCTCGAGCTCGTGGTTGGCCAGGCGCCTGACGGTGGCGGGCGCCGTGCGCCCGTCGTCGAGCTCGACCCCCTCGCGCAGGCGGCGCACGACGCCGTCGCGCAGCGACGGCCCACCGACCGTGACGCGGTAGGTCTTGGGCACCTCGAAGCGCGGGTGGGTGAGCTTGTGCGCGAGGTCGCCGTCGTCGGTCAGCAGGATCAGGCCGGTCGAGTCGGCGTCGAGCCGGCCGATCGGGTAGAGCCGGCGCGAGCCGGGGGCGCGCACGAGGTCGACGACCGTCTGGCGCCCGTGCGTGTCGGCCGCGGTCGACACGACGCCGTGCGGCTTGTTCAGCGCGTAGACGACGCGGACGGCCGAGATCTGACCGACGCGCTCGCCGTCGAGCTCGATGCGCTCGCTGCCGCTGACGTCGCGCGCGGGGTCGGTGACGACCGCCCCGTCGACGGTGATGCGGCCGTCGAAGACGAGCTCCTCGGCCGCGCGGCGGGAGGCGACCCCCGCGTGGGCCAGATGCTTTGCGAGACGCATGACCCTGCCACCATAGGAGACCGTCATGGATCTCGACCTGCTCCAGCGCACGCTCGACGGCGAGGGCCAGCCGGCCTACCGCGCACGCCAGGCGTGGGCCTGGCAGGCGCGCGGCGTGCGGGGCTGGGACGCGATGTCGGACCTGCCGGAGGCGTTGCGCGAGCGCCTGTCCGAGGCCGTCCCCTTCTCGACCCTCACGCTCGAGCACGAGGCCACGAGCCGGGACGGCACCGTCAAGGCGCTGTTCCGCACGCACGACGGGCGCCCCGTCGAGGCCGTCCTCATGCGCTACAAGGACGGCCGCCACTCGCTGTGCGTCTCCTCGCAGTCGGGCTGCCCGCTGACCTGCACCTTCTGCGCGACCGGCGCGATGAAGTTCGGGCGCAACCTGACCGCATGGGAGATCGTCGACCAGGCGCTGCACTTCCGGCGCATGTCGCAGGTCGACCACTGCGTCTTCATGGGCATGGGCGAGCCGATGATGAACCTCGACAACGTGCTCGCCGCGTGCCGCCGGCTGCCCGACCTGGGGATCACGAACCGCCGCACCGCGATCTCGACGGTCGGCTGGCTGCCCGGGATCGACGCGCTCGCCGAGCAGGACATGCCGCTGCGCCTGGCGCTCTCCCTGCACGCTCCCGACGAGGACCTGCGCAGCCGGATCATGCCCGTCAACGAGCGCTGGCCGATGGAGGACGTGCTCGCGGCCTGCGAGCGCTACTACGAGGCCAAGCGCCGGATGATCTTCATCGAGTACGTGATGCTCGGCGGCGTCAACGACCGTTACGAGCAGGCGCTCGCGCTGACGAAGCTGCTCGACCGCAGGAAGTTCAAGGTCAACCTCATCCCCTACAACCCGACCGACTCGATCTACGACGGCTCGACGCGCGAGGCGATCGGGGCCTTCAAGGCGGTGCTCGACAAGGCGGGGTTCAACGCCACCGTCCGGCTCACGCGCGGGCGCGACATCGACGCCGCCTGCGGTCAGCTCGCCGCGAAGGCGCTGGCGGGCTGAGTCAGAACTCGCTGAGTGCCGAGTCCCCCGCGGGCTGTTGCTGCGGGGCGCCGGCCGGGCTGCCGGAGCGCGTCTCGCCCGCACGGACGAGACGCTCGCGCAGGTCGGCCTCCTCGTCGGGCGTCGGGTCCCACTGCTCGGTGGCCGGCAGGTCGCCGAGCGAGCCCAGGCCGAAGAGCTTGAGGAACAGCGGCGTGGTGCGGTAGAGGACGGCGCCGAACTGCGAGCGCCCGGACTCCTCGATCAGCCCGCGCTCGAGCAGCGTCCCGGACGCCGAATCGGCACTGACGCCGCGGATCCGGGTGATCTCCGGGCGCGAGACGGGCTGCAGGTAGGCGACGATCGCAAGCGTCTCGGCCTGCGCCGGCGTGAGCGGCGGCGTGCGCGGCTTTGCGAGCAGGCGGCGAGCCGCCTCCTCGGTCTCCGGCGCGCTCGTCAGCGTCCAGCCTCCGGCCAGCTCGCGCAGCACGAGGCCGCGCTCGCCCGGACCGAAGGCCGCCGCGAGCTCCTCGAGCGCCGCCGCCAGCTCATCGGCCGAGCAGCCCGCGGCGTCCGCGAGATCGAGCGCCGCGACGGGCTCCGGGCTGAGGAACAGCAGCGCCTCGACGATGCGTGCGAGCGGGCTCATGCCGCGCCCCCGACCGCACGCAGCGCGACCGGCTGGCGCGCTGCCGGCGTGATCGCGATCGGCCCGAACGGCTCGTTCTGCGTCCACGTCGCCTCGCCCTGCTTGTAGAGCTCGAGCAGTGCGAACAGCGTGACCGCCACCGTCATCCGGTCGGCGCCGGCGACGGCGTCGTCGAACGAGAGCCCGCCGCGGCGCAGCAGCGCGCGCAGGTGGGTCAGGCGCTCGGCGACCGTGACGCGCGGGATCGCCAGGTGCCCCAGGTTGATCGGCGGCGGGACGCGCAGCAGTCCGCCGATCGCGGCGCCGAGCTGCGCCGGGTCGTAGACCGCGGCGGACCGCTCGAGCGCCACGCGTCGCAGGAAGCCCGGCAGCGGCGCGATGCGGAAACGGTGCCCGTCCTCGTCGCCCAGGCGGCCCGCGAGGTACTCGGCGGCGTGGCGGTAGCGGCGCGCCTCGAGCATGCGCGCGAGCAGCTCCTCGGCCGCCTCGCCGGGCTCGAGATCCTCGAACAGGTCCGCGTCGTCGCCGGGCAGCATCAGCCGCGACTTCAGCTCGAGCAGCGCGGCGATCAGGACGAGGAACTCCGTCGCCACCTCGAGGTCGAGCTCACCGCGGGCCTCGAGGACGTCGAGGTAGGAGACGACGATGTCGGCGAGCTCCACCTCGAGCAGGTCGACCTCCTCGCGCAGGACGAGCGTCAGGAGCAGGTCGAACGGACCTGTGAAGACCTCGAGGTCGAGCTCCAGCTCGGCGACGATCACGTGCTGGAACGTAGCGGGCGTCCCGGTCGGTGCGCCATCGCCGCAACCCCGGTCGCAAGGCACAGCAGCGCCCCGAGCCCGTAGGGCAGCCAGTCCCCGGCCGCCTGGGCCAGTGCGCCGCCGCCGGCCGAGCCGATCGCGACGCCCGCCGCCCAGCCGACGTTGTTGAACGCGAACGCCCAGCCCTGGTCGACGTCGAGCGACTCGGCGCGGCTGGAGACGAGCGTGCCGCCCGGCACCCACAGCGACCCGAGCGCCACGGACGCCCCGGTCAGCACGACGGCCAGCGCCACGACGCTCGTCGGCAGCACGAGCAGGGCGAGACCGGCGGCCGCGGCGACCGTGCCGACGCGCACGACGGCCTGTGCGCCGCGGCGGTCGGCGATCCGCCCCACGACCGGGCTCACGAGCGCCTCGAAGAACGCCGCGATGAAGAAGATCAGGCCGATCGCCAGCGCGGTCGCGCCCAGGACGTCGAGGCGCAGCGGCACCAGCACCTCGACGACGCCGAAGCAGATCGACGGCAGCGCCGTGAACCACAGCGCGAGCCGGAAGCGCCGGTCGCGCAGGATCGCCGACGGCGGTGAGCCGGACTCGACGAGCGCGCCCTCCCCATTCGCCGTGTTCAGCACACAGGCCGCGAGCACGAGCCCGAGCACCGCGGCGCCCGCGAACGCGGCCTCGCGGCCGACCTGCGTGGCGAGCGAGCCCAGCGCCGGCCCGAACTGCGCGCCGAAGATGCCCGCGCCGATCGCGATGCCCAGCGCCTCGCCGCGGCGCTCGCGGTCGGTCTCCTGGGCGATCCAGGCCAGGCCCGCGGTCCACGAGCACGCGCCGCCGAGCCCCTGGATGAAGCGCGCGACGTCCAGCGCGGGCAGCGACTGCGCGAAGGCGAAGGCCAGCCCGGCGGTCGACATCAGCGCCAGGCCCGTGAGGACGGCCGCGCGGGCCCCGAAGCGCGCCGCGGCCCAGCCACCCGGGATCGCGCCGAAGAACGTGCCCAGCGCGTACGCACCGACGAGCACGCCCGCGTCGCTCTTGGTCAGCCCCAGGTCGTGGCGCAGCGCCGGCAGCAGCGGCGCGAGCGCCGCGTAGAACATCGTGTCGACGAGGATGACCGCGCCGACCAGGAGGAGCAGCGGGCGCCGCACGCGCTCGCCTCTCAGACGACGGGGCCGACGCCCATGGCGCGGCGCACGTCCGCGAGGGTGTCGGCGGCGATCGCGCTCGCGCGGTCCGCGCCGCGGCCGAGGACGCCTTCGAGGTGGGCCTCGTCGGCGCGCAGGGCCTCGTAGCGCTCGCGCACCGGCGTCAGCAGCTCGATCACGCCGGCCGCGACCGCGGCCTTGAGATCCCCGTAGCCGCGTGCGTCGGCGAGCGACGCGACGACCTCGTCGGGGCTCACGCCCCGGCAGACGGCGAGGATGTCGATGAGGTTCGTCACGCCCGGCTTGTCGGGCCCACGGCGGATCTCGTTCTCCGAGTCGGTCACGGCGCGCTTGAACTTCTTCTCGATCGTCGCCGGGTCGTCGAGGACGTACACCGTGCCCTCCTCCGAGCCGCCCGTCGTCGACATCTTCTTCCCGGGCTCCTGCAGGTCCATGATCTTCGCGCCGATCTCCGGGATCCGGTGATCGGGGGCGACGAGCACCTCGCGGCCGGCGCCGAAGCGCGCGTTGAAGCGGTCGGCGATGTCGCGCATGAGCTCGATGTGCTGGCGCTGGTCCTCCCCGACGGGCACCTCGGTCGCGCGGTAGGCGAGCACGTCGGCGGCCTGGAGCACCGGGTAGAGGAAGAGGCCCGCGGAGACGAGCTCGCGCTGCGCCGCCGACTTCTCCTTGAACTGGTGCATCCGGTTCAGGTCGCCGTGGGCGGTCACGGAGGAGAGCAGCCAGCACAGCTCGGCGTGCTCGAGCACATCGCCCTGACGGAAGAACACGCAGCGGTCGGGGTTCAGGCCCGAGGCGAGCAGGATCGCGGCGGTGTCGTAGAGGCGCTCGCGCAGCACCGCGGGCTCGTACGGGACGGTCGTCGCGTGCAGGTCGACGATGCAGTAGATCGCCAGATCGCCCGCGGCATGCGTGCGCTCCTGGCCTTCGACGTACTGCAGGATCGCGCCGATGTAGTTGCCCAGGTGCTTGCGACCCGTGGGCTGGATGCCGGAGAAGATGCGCACGAGCGCCGCAGGCTAGTGCACGTGGCGCGCGCGACACGGATCCTGGACGCTGCTCAAGCTCCCGGCCGGACCTGCCGATACGCGCGGGGTAGTGACGCACTCCCCGCGGCCACGCGCGGCGGCCGGCGCAGCGGTCGCCTCCCTCATCCTTCTGTCCAGCGCCGGGCTCGCCCAGGCGAGCCGCTCGGCGTCCGCTGCGCCCCGGCCGGGCGCCGGCGCCGCGGGCCTGTTCCTCGTCCCGGACTCCGCCGCAGCGGGCCAGGCGCTGCGCGCGCCGGCGGTGCGCACGGTGGCCCGCTACGGCGCGTTCACGCTCGCGCAGGCCGCGCCGTCGGACGCAGGCCCCCTCGTGGCGGCCGGCGCCGTGCGCCGCGACGACATGGACCGCGTCACCCTGCAGGGCCGCGCCGTCGACCCGGCAGCCGAAGCCGCCGCCCAGGCGGCCAAGGGCTCGAGCGCGATCGCGGGCGGCACGGGGCCGATCCTCGTCGTCGTGCAGTTCGTCGGGCCGATCAAGGACGACTGGCGCGCCCGCCTGCAGGCGACCGGCGTCCGGGTCGTCACCTATCTGGCGCAGAACGCCTACCTCGTGCACGCCGAGGGCGCCGGGCGCGCGGCGCTGACCGGCTACGCCGCCGCGGCCCCGGAGGTGCGTGCCGCGTTCGTGCTCTCCCCGGCCGACAAGCTCTCTCCCGCGCTGCCCGCAGCCGGCCCGGTCCGCGTCGCCGTCCAGACGCTGGCCGGCGGCGACGGCACCGCCGCGCGGTCCCGCACCGGCGCGCTCCAGCAGGGTCTGACCGGCCCGTCGACCGCCTTCGACGGCCTGACGACGCGCCACATCACCGCCGACGCCGCCGATCTTCCCCGGCTGGCCGCCGACCCGGGGGTCATCGCGATCGCGCTCGAGGGCACGCCGCGGCTGCTCGACGAGCGCCAGGGCCTCATCATGGCCGACGGCACGATCGCCTCGAGCCCGGGCGCGGGCTACCTCGCCGAGCACGACGCCGCGCTGTTCGATCCGAGCGAGGTGCCGGGCACGCTGCCGTTCGTCGTCGACATCACCGACGGCGGACTCGACACCGGGACCGACGCGCCCGCGAGCGCCGACCTCTACGAGAACGGCTCGAAGGCCAAACCAGACCGGATGGCGTACGTCCACAAGCTCACCGACGCCACCGCCGACCCGCTCGCGCTCCAGGGCTGCGACGGGCACGCGACGATCAACGCGAGCATCCTGGCCGGGTACAACACGAACGCCCCCGTCCCCGCCAACACCGATGCCAACGGCTTCCACTACGGCCTGGGCATCGAGCCCCGCGCGCGCATCGGCGGCACCACCGTGTTCCGCTGCAACGGCCAGTGGGACACCGGCGGGCGCACGTTCGCCCAGATCGCCCAGGAGGCCTACGAGGCCGGCGGCGCCGGCTATGACGGCGCGCGCATCACGAACAACTCGTGGGGCGAGAACGACGCGTTCGGCGCCTACACCGCGACCTCGCAGGAGTTCGACGCGCTGGTCCGCGACGCCGCGCCCGACACGCCGGGCAACCAGGAGATGGTCGAGGTCGTCGCGGCCGGCAACGACGGCCCCGGCCCGAACACGCTCTACGCGCCGGCGACCGCCAAGAACGTCATCACCGTCGGCGCCTCCGAGAGCCAGCGGCTGTTCGGCACCGACGGCTGCGACACCACCAACGCGGAGGCCAACGACCCCACCGACATCGGCGACTTCTCCAGCCGCGGGCCGACGACCGACGGGCGCATCAAGCCGGACCTCGTCGCCCCCGGGACGCACATCACCGGCAGCACCTGGCGCGTGACGGGCTCGGCGTTCGACGGCTCGGGCGTCTGCGGCATCTCGCCGCCGCCCGCGGTCGGGATCCCCTTCCCCGGTACGGCGTACACCGCCAGCAGCGGCACCTCGCACGCCGCGCCCGCGGTGGCCGGCCTGGCCGCCGGAGCTCGCTGGGCCTACGACCGGGCGAAGGGGAGCTGGCCCTCCGCGGCGATGGTCAAGGCGATGCTGATCGGCGGCGCGACGCCGCTGACGGCCGCGGACACCGGGCAGGCGCCCAACGGCACCCAGGGCTTCGGCCTCGCGCGCCTGGGCGGCGCGAGCACCCGCGGACGCTGGTTCAGCGATGACCAGCAGACGTTCACGCAGAGCGGGCAGGACTTCACGCGCACCTTCGACGTCAGCGACCCGGCGCAGCCGGTGCGGGTCACGCTGGCGTGGACCGACGCCCCCGGGCCGCTGATCGGCGCCGCGCTCGTCAACGACCTCGACCTCGAGGTGACCGGCGACGGCGTCGTCTATCGCGGCAACCACCTCAGCGGCGGCGTGTCGGTCCCCGGCGGCGCACCGGACACGAAGAACAACGTCGAGAGCGTCGTCGTCCCCGCCGGCGCGCTGTCCTCGCTCGCGATCCGCGTGCGCGCAACGAACATCGCCGGCGACGGCGTCCCGGGCGGAGGCGCCACGGACCAGGACTTCGCGCTCGTCGCGACGAACGTCGGCGCCCCGACCGGCGAGGCCGCGCTGGACCCGGTCGGCGCGACCGTCGTCGACGAGGACGGCGACGGGATCCTCGAGCCGCACGAGCCCTTCCAGGTGCGCACGTCAATCGCGAACACCGGCGACGCCGCCTCCGGCCAGATCGCGGCGCACCTCACGACGTCGACGCCCGGGATCGTGCTGCAGCAGCCCGACGCGACGTTCGCGCCGATCCCCGCACATCAGCAGGTCACCCCGGCCTCCGACACGTTCGGCGGGACGCGCGGTTCCAACACCTGCGGGGCGACCCCGGTCGTCGGCCTGGACCTCGCGCTCAGCGCGCCGGGCACGATCGGCGCCGGCCTGCACCTCAGCGTCCCCGGCGAGGGCAGTTCGGCGATCCCTGCGACCTTCTCCCCCGGCCTGACGATCCCCGACGGCGACCCAGGCGGCGTGCAGGCGCCCCTGAACGTGACCCGCACGGGGACGATCGACGACCTCGACGTGCGGATCACGGCCATCGACCACACCTGGGTCGGCGACCTGATCCTCAAGCTGCGCGGGCCCGACGGGACGACCGTCACCCTGATGGACCAGGCCGGTGCCAGCGGACACGACCTGCGCGACACGATCTTCGACGACCAGGCCGAGACCTCGATCCAGGACGTGACGGCGGCCGACGCGCCGTTCAGCGGGCGCTACCGCCCGGACGAGCCGCTGTCGGCCTTCGCCGGCAAGCCGCTCGCGGGCACCTGGACGCTCCAGGCCACCGACGCGACCAAGCCCGACGAGGGCACGATCCAGTCCTTCGCGCTGCTCGTCCCCGAGTGCGACATCGCACCGAACGCCGCGCTCTCGGCCACCCCGTCGAGCGTGGCGGCCGGCGACGCGGTCACGCTCGACGCGGGCGCCTCGTTCGACCGCGACGACGCGATCGCCCAGTACGGCTGGGACCTGGACGGCGACGGGACGGTCGATCGCACGACCGGGACGACCCCCTCCACCACCGCGACGTTCGCCACCGCAGGGCTCCACCACCCGGCGGTCGTCGTCACCGACACCCGCGGCGAGTCGACGCGGCGCAGCGTGGAGGTCCAGGTGCTGGCGGGCGCCCAGCCACCGGGCGCAGGCGCAGGCGGAGGCGCCGCGCCGCCGGCGCCGAAGACGAACCCGACGCCGGGCGCCGCCGTGAAGGCCGTGCGCCTGGTCGTGCACGGTCTGTCCGGGCCGGGCCGCTGCCCGCGCGTGCGCAACGCACAGCTGTCGGTGAGCACCACGCCGCGCACGGCGCTGCGCTCCGTCTCGCTGCTGGTCGGAAGCGCGCTGCGCGCGCGTGTCAGCGGCGCGCCGGGCGCCTCGCGGACGCTGCGCCTGCGCAGCCAGCCGCAGGGCGCCCACACCGTCCGGGTCATCGGCCGCACGAAGGACGGGCGCACGCTGCGCCTGGCGCGCAGGTACCGCTCGTGCCTGCCGGCTCGCTGATCAGAGCGCCTGGCGGATGACCGGGTGCTTCGCGGCGGCGCCCTCGTCGAGGCGCCGCACGGGCGTCGTGTAGGGCGCATTGAGCGCGATCTGCGGGTCCGCACGCGCCTCGGCGACGATCGCGGCGACGGCCTCGGCGAACGCGTCGAGCGTCTCGCGCGTCTCGGTCTCGGTCGGCTCGATCAGCAGCGCCTCGTCGACGAGCAGCGGGAAGTACACCGTCGGCGGGTGGAAGCCGTGGTCGAGCAGGCGCTTTGCGAGGTCCAGCGTGCGGATGCCGAGCTCCTTCTTCATCGGCGCGCCGGAGAGCACGAACTCGTGCATGCAGCGCTCGCCGAACGCCAGCGGCAGGGCGTCGCCGACGAGCGCGCGCAGCCGGGCGAGCAGGTAGTTCGCGTTCAGCACCGCAGTCTCGCTCGCGTCGCGCAGCCCCTCGGCGCCGAGCGAGCAGATGTAGGCGTAGGCGCGCACGAAGACGCCGTAGTTGCCCTGGAACCCGCGTAGCCTGCCGATCGACAGCGGGCGGTCGTACTCGAGGTCGAAGACCGGCCCGTCGGGCGTCTCGGCGCGCGTGATCACCGGGCGCGGCACGAACGGCTCGATGCGGCCTGAGACGGCGATCGGACCCGAGCCGGGGCCCCCGCCGCCGTGGGGCTGGGTGAACGACTTGTGGAGGTTGTAGTGGACGATGTCGAAGCCCATGTCGCCCGGGCGCGACTTGCCCATCACGGCGTTGAGGTTCGCGCCGTCGTAGTAGAGCGTCGCGCCGACCCCGTGCACGAGCCGCGCGATCTCCTCGATGTTCGCGTCGAAGACCCCGAGCGTGTTCGGGTTCGTGAGCATGAGGCAGGCGACCTGTTCGTCGACCTTGCTGCGCAGGTCCTCGAGGTCGACGCCGCCCTCGGGGTTCGTCCCGACCTTGACGACCTCGTAGCCCGCCATCGTCACGGTCGCGGGGTTCGTCCCGTGGGCCGTGTCGGGGGTCAGGACCTTCGTGCGGTGCTCGCCGCGCGACTCGTGGTAGGCGCGCGTCAGCAGGACGCCGGCGAGCTCGCCGTGGGAGCCGGCCGAGGGCTGCAGCACGACGTGCGGCAGCCCGGCGATCTCCCCGAGCGCGCGCTCGAGGTTCCACATGAGCTCCAGTGCGCCCTGCGCGCGGCGCGGGTCCTGCAGCGGGTGCAGGCGCGCGTGGCCGGGCAGGGCCGCGACGCGCTCGTGCAGGCGCGGGTTGTGCTTCATCGTGCACGAGCCCAGCGGGTAGAAGCCGCTGTCGAGGTCGAAGTTGCGACGGCTGAGGCGCACGTAGTGGCGCACGAGCTCGGGCTCGGAGACCTCGGGCAGCCGCGCGGGCTCGCTGCGGCGCAGCGTGGCGGGCAGCAGCTCGTGGCGATCGCGCGCCGGGACACCCGGCTCGGGGCAGAAGAAGGCGCGGCGCCCCGGCGCCCCCTTCTCGAAGATCGTGACCGCGGGCTCGCGCTGCATCGGTGTCGCGCCCGCGCTGGTCACCGGAATGTCGTGGTGCGGGTGGTGGCCCTCGATGGCGGTGTCGGCGTGCAGGTGGTTGTCGTCGATCGGCGCGCTCATGCCGACAGCGCGCCGGAATTCGCTCGGCGCCGGCCGTGGTCCCCCGGACGCAGCGCTCATGCCGACACCTCCTCGCGGTCGGCGGAGCGCTCGGCGGCGACCGCCGCCCCGAGCACGGCGGCCAGCCGGTCGATCTGACCCTTCGTGCGCTGCTCGGTGATCGCGACGAGCAGCCCGGTCGGGTGCTCCTCGTAGTCGCGGCCGAGCGCGTAGCCGGGGTTGATGCCGGCGTCCTGGCAGCGGTCGATGACGCGCCGCACGGCCTCGAGGTCCTCGACGTCGAGCTGCACGGCGAACTCGCGCACGGCGGGCTGGTCGTGCAGCGCGCTGACGCCATCGACGGCGCCGAGCGCCTCGCGCGCGTAGGCCGTGCGCTGGAGCAGCAGTTCGGCGAGCTCGACGACCCCCGTGCGGCCCAGCCAGCTGAGGTACACGACGCCCGCGAGCGCGTTGAGCGCCTGCGAGGTGCAGATGTTCGAGGTCGCCTTCTCGCGGCGGATGTGCTGCTCGCGCGTCTGCAGCGTCAGCACGAAGCCGCGGCGTCCGTCGACGTCCCTCGTCTCGCCGGCGATGCGGCCGGGCATGCGCCGCAGGTAGGCCTCGGTCGCGGCGAAGAACCCGAACGAGGGTCCGCCGAAGTCCAGCCGGTTGCCGAGCGTCTGCCCCTCGCCGACGGCGACGTCGACGCCGCACGCGCCGGGCGGGGCGAGGATCGCCAGCGGGATCGGGTCGTAGGAGCCGACGACGATGGCCGGCGAGTTCTTCGCCGCCTGCGCGAGCGCGGCGGCGTCCTCGACGGCGCCCAGGAAGTTCGGCTGCTGGAAGAACACGGCGGCGGTCTCGTCGTCGATCGCCGCGGCCCAGGCCTCGGGATCGGTGACGCCGTCCTTGAGCGGGACCTCCACGACCTCGGTCCCGTAGCCGTGCGAGAGCGTTCGCAGCGTCTCGCGGCTGTGCGGGTGCAGGCCGCGCGAGACGACGAAGCGGCGCTTGCCGTTGGCGAGCTTGGCCAGGTAGCCGGCCGCGCCGACGGCGCTCGGGCCCTCGTAGACCGAGGCGTTGGAGACGGGCAGCGCCGTGAGCTCGCTGATCGCCGTCTGGTACTCGAACATGACCTGCAGGCCACCCTGACTGATCTCCGGCTGGTAGGGCGTGTAGGGCGTCAGGAACTCCGAGCGGCCGAGCAGCATGTCGATCGCCGCCGGGACGTAGTGGTCGTACATTCCGGCGCCCAGGAACGTCACCTCGTCCTCGGCGGAGGTGTTGCGCCGCGCGAGGTCGAGCAGGTGCGCGTAGACGTCCTGCTCGGGCATGCCCGCCGGCAGGTCGAGCTCGCGGCGCAGCCGCACCCCCTCGGGGATCGCGTCGAACAGCTCCTCGACGCTCGACGCGCCGATCGCGTCGAGCATCGTCTTCAGGTCATCTGCGGTGGTGGCGGTGTACCGGCTCACGTGGTCCTTTGATCAGAGCGACGCTTCGTACGTCGCCGCATCGAGCAGTGCGTCCGTCTCGGATACGTCGGTCAGGCGCACCTTGACCAACCAGCCCCCACCGTAGGGGTCGTCGTTGATCGCCTCGGGCCCGTCGCCGAGCGCGGCGTTGACCTCGACGATCTCACCGGAGAGCGGGGCGATCACGTCGCTGACGGCCTTCACGGACTCGACCTCGGCATAGGACTCGCCGGCCGTCGTCGTGGCCCCGACCGCGGGCGGATCGAAGAAGACGACCTCGCCGAGCGCGTCCTGCGCGAACCAGGTGATCCCGAGCGTGGCGACGTCGCCGTCGATGCGCGCCCAGTCGTGCTCGGGGTGGTACAGCAGGTCGGTCGGGTAGCTCGCGTCTGCCATCTCGTCTCCTTGTGTGGGCGCCGGGCCGAACTCCGCCGATCCTACGCCGTGGGGCGCTCGTACAGCGGCCTGTCGGCGACGACCGCGGGGCGCACCCGGCCCCGGACGTCGATCTCGAACGCCTCGCCGGTCTGGGCACGCGCTGCGGGCAGGTAGGCCATCCCGATGCCGATGCCCAGCGACGGGGAGAGCGTCCCGCTGGTGACCTCACCGCCGCCCACGACGGGGTTGCCCTGGCGCGCGATCCCGGTGCCGGTGAGCGTGAACGGCACGAGCCGCTCGGCGGGCCCGGCCGCCCGCACGGCGCGCACGGCATCGGCGCCGATGAAGCCGGTGTCCTCCTTGCAGCACCAGCCCAGGCCGGCCTCGATCGGCCCGCGCGACTCCATCAGGTCGTTGCCGTAGAGGTGGTAGCAGACCTCCAGGCGCAGCGTGTCGCGGGCGCCCAGCCCCGCGGGCTCGGCGCCGCGGCGCACGGACTCGTCCCAGATCGCGCCCGCGGCCTCCGGGGAGCAGAGCACCTCGACCCCGTCCTCGCCCGTGTAGCCGGTGCCGCAGACGAGCGCGGTGTGCCCGGCGAGCTCGCGCGTGGCGACGGTGAAGCGCTCCGGCAGCGGCGCATCGGAGAAGGCCTGCACGTACTCGCGGGCGAGCGGGCCCTGGATCGCGAGCATCGCGAAGTCCTCGAGCTTGTCCTCGACGAGGACGTCGCGGCCGTCCGCATGCCGCTCGAACCAGGCGAGATCCCTGGCGTGGTTGGAGGCGTTGGTGACCGTGAGGTAGCGCTCGGGGGCGAGGCGGTAGGTGAACAGGTCGTCCAGCACGCCCCCGTCCTCGCGGCACAGCACGCTGTACTGCGCGCCTCCCACGGCGAGCTGCTCGACGTCGTTGGAGAGCAGCTCCTGGAGCAGCGCGGCGGCGGCGGGGCCGCTGGTCTCGATCTCGCCCATGTGCGAGACGTCGAAGATCCCCGCCCGCTCGCGGACCGCCGCGTGCTCCGCGCGGATGCCGGCGTACTGCACCGGCATCTCCCACCCGGCGAAGTCGACGAGCCTCGCTCCGGCGGCGACATGGCGGTCGAACAGCGGCGTGCGACGGGGCGTGGCTGCCATGCGGCTGGAGGCTAGCGCAGGCGCAGACTGATGGTCTGGCAAGCAGACCTTTAGCGGCGTTCCGACGTGCGTGAAACGATCCGCCCATGCATCGCGCCAACATCAGCGACCCCGAGTTCATCTACGACGAGGCCGACGCCGACGGGTTCCGCTCGGGCATGGTCCGCCTCGGCCCGCGCTTCGGCGCCGAGCAGACCGGCACGAGTCTCTATGAGATCCCGCCGGGCCAGGCCCTGTGCCCCTACCACTACGAGTACGGCGAGGAGGAGTGGCTGCTCGTCGTCAGTGGCACGCCGTCGGTGCGCACGCCCGAGAGCACCGAGCGACTCGGCGCGTCTGACATCGTCTTCTTCCCGACCGGCCCGGCCGGCGCCCACCAGGTCCTCAACGAGACCACGGAGCCCGTCCGGGTCCTCATGTGGTCCACGATCGTCACCCCCACCGCCACCGCCTACCCGGACAGCGACAAGATCGGCATCTGGACCGGGCACAAGGCCGAGGACGTCATGGTCCCCCGCAGCGCGAACGTCGACTACTTCCACGGCGAGTCGCACTAGAGCCTGGCCCGGTCGTTCCTTGATGCGGTTCCCAGCCTCCGTCGGCTGTCGCTTTTCGAAGCGACGGCGCTCCCAGCCGGGTCAGTCAGCGGACTTCGGGACTGGCATCCGCACCGTGAAGAGCGGCCCGGCATCACCGTCGGCCTCATACAGCAGGGTCCTTTGAGCGCTGGAGGTCAGCGGGCCGGGTTGACGGAACAGTGACCCTTCGACGCCTGGGCGCAGGTCGCGGTGGCGGTGATGCGCAGTGCGTCCGGCTTGGCGGCCGGGCGCGGCACCACGAACGACCTGCCGACGTCGAGGCCACCCCCGTCGATCGTGACGTGGGCGCTGCGGTTGATCGGACAGTCGGGATGAATCGGCGGACCCTTCACGCCATCCACAAGCCTGGCGCAAGACCCCCCGCACGACATCCGTACCGAGTACCAGCCGAGCCGGGCAGCCAGAAGCAGGTGGCACAGCCACGCTGTGCTCGTCATTCAAGGCGACAGCGGCGGCTCACCCCGGTGGACGTCGGGCGTCACTGCCCGGCAGGGATCGGTGCGGGACGTGCCGCGCGGCGGCGGGAGTGGAAGGCGCGGTCCTGCCTGTTGACGACCGTCGTCAGCGTCCCAGGAACGACGGTCCGGATGGACAGTGGCGTCTGTCCCGTGACAAGCAGGGCAGGCCCCGCCGGCGCGTTGAAGACCTGCACGGTCACCGTCTCGGTGAGCCCGAGCGCCACGAACGATCCCGTTCCGCTACCGATATTGGCGTTCGCAGCGGCGGGCGTGCTCGACGCGGCAGGCGACGCGGAAAACGAGAACCGCTGAGCCGAACTCACGGCAAGCGCCGGCGTCGCACACCCGACGCTCACTGCCGTAGCAGCCACCACGACCGCCGAGCTGAGCTTGAACGCGCGCATGACCGAGCCTTTCCTTGTGTTCCGCTGGTCAACCGACGCTAGGCCACCCCGAGTCACACGCCATCCGCGACCCGTACGCGTTCGAGCATAGGGAAGACACGGATCAGCCCGAGCTTCCCCCTTTCATGCGGGGCGGCACGCGTGTCGCTCGCCGTCCAAGGCGGGAGGGCGGGCCGCGACCCGGCGGGCTGCCTGACGTGAAGGGTTCCCGCGATTGGACTAGTCCCGCCGCTGCTGCGACGAGAGGTATCGGGAGACTGCCTGCGCGCGATTGGCGACGCCGAGGGCGCGCAGGATCTTTCCGACGTGCCACTTGATGGTGGGCTCGGCGAGGAAGAGCCGCTCGCCGATCTCGGCGTTGCTGAGGCCCTCGGAGACGAGCGAGAGGATCTCGACCTGGCGTGGCGTGAGTGTCCGCTCGAACTCATTCCTGGCGTGGCTGGCCGGCTGGGTGAGGCGATGGAGCTCGATGGCGCGGCGTCCGAGGTCGGCGGCGGTCTGGTGCAGGGCCTCGGCGGTCGCGCGGACTTCGGTGACGTCCTGCGCGATTCCGACCAGGCGCAGCGGCTTCCCGTCGGGGGCGGTGATCACCTCTGCACGGCTGTGGAGGCGGCGGACTCGCCCGTCCGGCCGGATGATGCGGTACTCGAGGTCGACCGGCTCGCAGGTCTCGACCGCGCGGCGTACCGCTGCATCCGCCCGCTCACGGTCATCGGGGTGCACGCGCTCGGAGCTGGGCTGATAGCGCCCCTCGAAATCATCGGGGCTGATGCCGTAGATCGCAAACAGTCCTGCGGACCACACCACCTTGTCCTCGTTGATGTCCCACTCCCAGCTCCCCATGCTCGCGATCTGCTCGGCCTCCGCGAGCCGGGCGCCCCTGCGCTCGACCTCGTCCTCGATGCGCCTGCGTTCGGTGACGTCGCTGGCCAGCACGAAGAACCCCCGCACTACCCCGTCGACAACATCAGGGATGTACGACGCCTGCACGTAGCGGACCTCCCCCGAAGGTGTTGGGATCTCGCGGTCGAACTCGCGCCGCTCACCCGCGAGCGCCGCCTCGATGTCCGGTCGGCTCTTCTCATACAGCTCTGACCCGAGCAGCTCGGTGATGTGGAGCCCCCGGATCTGCTCCGGCGACTTGCCGAAGAACCGCGTGTAGGCGTCGTTCGCCATCACGTTGTGCAGATCGCGGTCCCAGTACCCGACCATCGCAGGCAAGGCGTTCAGGATCACCCGAATGTTCTCCGGCCGGTCTGGGCCGGTGTTCTGGATCGCCATGTCCCCCTGTACTCGAGTCGAACTTCGCGGGATCAGCAGCTAGGACCAGTCTTTCGACGGGTCGGATGAGACTAACGGACTGCAACTCTGCCGTACCGTTCCTCCATGCTTGATCACCGTCCAGTCACGACGCCTGGGGAGCCCGCGTCCCAGCGCGCGCACGCCGACACGCGGCACCTGACGCGGGACAGGCGGCTGCGCAGGCAGGTCGATCAGCAGCAGCTGGCGCTCACGCATCTGAGCGAGGCGCTGCTCGGGCTGCGGCGGGGCATCCAGGCGCTGCGGGAGGAGAACCGCGACCTGCGCCGGGAACTTGAAGCCGAACGCGGCGCGCGCGTCGCGGCTCCACAAGGACCAGGCGGGCAGGCCCACGCCGACCGGATCGACGAGATCCTGCGCCGGTCACCGTCATGACTCACGAGAGCGCAGCGTTCCCTCCCGACGAAGGAGAGCTGTTCGGCACCCGACCCAGTGGCACGCATGAACGCCACCAGGCAGCCGTCGCCAGAACCCTTGGATGGGCCGACGAAGCCGCTCGCCGTCACGACTTCCACGACGCGCTCGCGTGGCTCAAGACCCTGGAGGCGACCGGCGAGATCCTTCCGGACCACTACCAGCGCAAGCAGGAAGAGTGGACGCGCTGCGCCTGCGCGAACGTCACCGCGGAAGCCGTCCAGAGCTGCCTGCCCGGGACCTCACCCCACCTCGGGCGGCTTCCCAGCGGTCCGTGACGGGACGATGCGCACGCCTTCGCCAAGGAAGACCTGGAAATGCTCATGCCCCGATCCGCGCAGGATCTCAACGATCCGCCCACGGTGCACAGGTCGTCGTCGATCGCTCGAACTTCAATCCGGTGCGGCCCCACGCTGTGAACGTCAGGCCTTCTTGCAGACGAGGTAGGCCTTCTGGCCGGTCGTTGTGCCGCTCTTCGCGCTTGTGGGCGCGAAGACCATGACCTGCACGTAGGTCGTGTGGTACGGGCCGACCATGTTCACGTCGCCCGCAGTCGTTCGGGTGCGCATTCCGGCCGGACATGCCATGCGGAACGTCGCGCCGGCCTTCTCGCTTCCCGGAGTGATGCTGACAGGCCGAACGACGATGGCGTAGCCGCTGGGAATGGCCTTGCCCTTGCGGACAGCGGGTGTGCCTGGCGCATCGATCGGGCTGATCGCCGGCGCAGCGATCACGGAGTGCGGGGAGACAGCGATCTTCGTGTCGGGCGCTCCCGCGCCGAGTGCCGTGGCGCCGCCAGCGACGAGACCTGCGCTGGCAACCGCCCCAATGATGAGGTTTCGGGTCGGCATGACGACCACCTTTCGCTGGACGACGAAGTAGCAAGGTCGCATGCAGGAGCCGCCACGTCATCCGGACAACCCCGTGACCGGGCCCCCGAACCACCAGCTTCGACGCTCTTACTTCAGGAACGCCGGGATGTCGAGATCGTCATCGCCGATCTCGAGATCCGACTTCTCGCTGCGCCCCACCCGAGGACTGCGATCCCGGCTCGAGCGCTCGGCGCTCTTGCGGGTCTCCTCACGCACGACGCGCGGGCGTGGGCGCCCGCCACCGTCGAAGCCGGTCCCGATGACCGTCACGCGGACCTCGTCGCCCATGGCCTCGTCGATGACGGCGCCGAAGATGATGTTCGCGCTGCCGTCGGCCGCGCTGTGGATGATCTCCGCGGCGTCGTTGACCTCGAACAGCCCGAGGTCGCGCCCGCCGGTGATGTTCAGCAGGATGCCGGTCGCGCCGTTGATCGTGTCCTCGAGCAGCGGGCTCTCGATCGCGGCCTTCGCCGCATCGGCCGCGCGCGACTCGCCGCTGCTCGTCCCGACGCCCATCAGCGCCGAGCCGGCGTCGGTCATGATCGTCCGCACGTCGGCGAAGTCGAGGTTGATCAGGCCCGGGATCGTGATCAGGTCGGTGATGCCCTGGACGCCCTGGCGCAGGACGTTGTCGGCCTCGCGGAACGCCTCGAGGATCGTCGTGCGGCGCTCGACGCTGGAGAGCAGCCGCTCGTTCGGGATCACGATGAGCGTGTCGACGACCTCGCGCAGGCGCTGGATGCCCTCTTCGGCCGAGCGCTGGCGCTGGGAGCCCTCGAACTCGAACGGGCGCGTGACGACGCCGACCGTCAGCGCGCCGATCTCGTTCTTGGCGATCTCCGCGATCACGGGCGCGGCGCCCGTGCCGGTGCCGCCGCCCTCGCCGGCGGTGACGAAGACCATGTCGGCGCCCTTGAGCGCCTCCTTGATGTCATCGCGCGACTCGGCGGCCGCGCCGAAGCCGACCTCGGGGTTGGCGCCCGCGCCGAGGCCCTTCGTCAGCTCGTGGCCGATGTTGAGCTTGATGTCGGCGTCGCACATCTGCAGCGCCTGGGCATCGGTGTTCGCGGCGATGAACTCCACGCCGCGCAGGCCCGCGTCGACCATGCGGTTGACCGCGTTGGTGCCGCCGCCTCCGACGCCGACGACCTTGATGACTGCGAGATATGTGCCGCTGCTTTCCATCATGCGAATGCGTCCGACTCTCAAGTTAGTGTTGAGGCTTTCGTCGCGCCGACGGGCCCCAGAAGCAATTCCACGGTACGCATCGGCGTCCGAGGATGTCAACGACAGTCTACGACGGCAACATTCGTTGCAGAAGCAGGAACCCTCGATTCTGGCGCGAGGGTTGCGGCCCGATCAACGCTCCAGACGAAGTCGAGGTTGAGCTATGGGGTGGTCGTCGTGACCGCCGGGGCCGTGCCGGCGGCGGGTGCGGTGGTGGTCGGCGTCGCGGTGATCGGCGGCGCGGTGGTCGCAGGCATCGTGGTCGTCGTACCGTCCGCGGCGGTTGTGCTCCCCGCGCTCGCGACGGTCCCCGGGGCGGCGCTCGACGCGGTCAGCGACTGGGGCGCGCCGCCCTGGGCGAGCGTGAGACCGCCGGCGGCCGGGCGCTCGGGCACGCGCACGTCGATGTAGGTCGCGGCCTGTGCGCCGGGGTCCGCCATCACGCGCTGCGCGGCGATCCACTTGGCGTGCAGCCGACGGCCGTCGCCGAAGCGGATCTGCGGCCCGCTGTTGAGGAAGGCGGTGAGCCCATGGCCCCCCAGCGTCACCCTCGTGACGCGCGCGCGCAGCACGGCGGGAGCGGCAGCGAGCAGGTCGACCTTCGCCTGCGTGGGACGGTCGCCGACGCGCGTGCCGCCCGGCGGCACCCTGACGATGATCAGCGGCAGGCCGCTCACCGGGATCTCGCGCAGGAGCGTGCCGTCGTCGGCCACCGCCACCTGCTGCGAGCCGGAGTCGATGACCCCGACCGGCGTGCGCTCGTCGACGACGATCCTCAGGCCGTGCGGCGGGCTCGCATGGGCCTGCACGCCCTTGACGAGCGGGAAGGTCGCGACCGCGGCGCGCAGGGCGCCCTGATCGACGTTCAGCGTCGTCATGTCCTGCGCCGCCGTCTCGAGCGCCGAGCGCACGGCGCGGGCGCCGAAGCCGTGGACGCCGGTGACGGTCACGCGCTGCACCCGCACGAGCGAGGAGTCGCGCAGCCACAACCAGCCGGCGAAGAGCAGGGCGCCACCGGCGAGCAGCGCGGCGACGAGCCGCGGCGAGATCCGCGGCAGCTGCGGCACGTGTGGGGCGCGGAGCATGCGCGGGGCGGCGGAGCGCACAGACATCACCCCCCAGTTCGACGCCGGCGCGCCGCGCCCTGCCCGCCTCCAGAGGCCGTTCTCGAGACGTCTGACCGGGATTCCGAGAAGACCCGTCAGGCGACGAGCCGCTCGCCGAGGGCGCGCACGTCCCCG
The DNA here is from genome assembly GCA_036510915.1 of Solirubrobacteraceae bacterium. Classification (GTDB taxonomy): domain Bacteria; phylum Actinomycetota; class Thermoleophilia; order Solirubrobacterales; family Solirubrobacteraceae; genus F1-60-MAGs163. The sequence goes on from DATCDC010000117.1 coordinate 23,661, forward strand.
GCACCGAGGACGAGCAGCAGGTCGCCCGCACGCAGCCGGGCGCGCAGCACGCGCTCGGCGTCGTCGAACGTCGGCAGCCACAGGACCTCGCGGCCCGGTGCGGCGTCGACGACCGCGGCGGCCACCGTCCGCCCACTGATCCCCGGGAAGTCCCCGGCACGCTCACGAGCCGGGTAGACGTCGAGCACGCAGACGACGTCGGCGCCTGCGAGCGCACGGCCGAACGCCCCCGCGAGGTGCTGCGTGCGCGAGTACAGGTGGGGCTGGAAGACCGCGACCAGGCGCCGCGGGAGCAGCGTCCGCGCGGCGGCGATCGTCGCAGCCACCTCCGTCGGGTGATGGGCGTAGTCGTCGACGACCTGAACCCCACCCGTCGTGCGCCCCAGCGTCTCGAAGCGCCTGCCGGCGCCGGCGAACGTCGCGATCGCCGCGACGGCCGCCCCGGGGTCGGCGCCGGCGAGCGCCGCGGCCTCGAGCGCCGCGACTGCGTTGCGCGCGTTGTGCGCGCCCGGCACGCCGAGGCGCACCTCCAGCCCGCGCCAGGCGAACCGCGAGCCGGACGGCTCCAGCACGGGGTCGGCCACGTCGAAGGCGACGACCGGGGCGTCGCCGCGCAGCTCGAGCAGCTCGGGGCGATCGAGGATGATCGCCTGCTCCGGCCCGTCGAGGAACTCGCGGAAGACGTCGCGGACCTCGTGCAGCGAGGCGTAGTTCGCGTGATGGTCGAGCTCGATGTTCGTGACGACGGCGATGTCGACGTCGAGTGCGAGCATCGAGCGGTCCGACTCGTCGGCCTCGACCACGAGCCAGTCGCCCGCACCCCACGCCGCGTTGCGACCCGTCGTCCCGAGGGTCCCACCGATCAGGTAGCCGGGGTCCATCCCGCAGCCGAGCAGCACGTGCGCGGTCATGCTCGTCGTGGTGGTCTTGCCGTGGGCGCCCGCCACGGCGATCGTGCGCTTGAGCGAGGTGAGCTCGCGCAACAGCTCCGCCCGGGCCATCACGCGCAGGCCGCGCTCGCGCGCCAGCGCCAGCTCCGGGTTGTCGGCGGGGACCGCGGTCGAGTACACGACCTCGACGTCGTCACCGGCGGGCAGGTTCGCCGCCGCGTGTCCCGCGCGTGCCTCGGCGCCGCGCGCGCGCAGCGCGGCGAGCGCCGGCGAGTCCGCGCGGTCCGAGCCGCTGACCTGCGCCCCGAGCTCGATCGCGACGCTCGCCCACCCGCTCATGCCGGCGCCGCCGATGCCCACGAAGTGCAGCCTGCGGCCGGTCCAGGGCGCAGCGCTCATGGCGCACCCCGGCCCGCGTGCACGAGCTCGTCCGCGATCTCGCGCGCGGCGTCCGGGCGGGCGAGCCCGCGTGAGGCCGTGGCCATCGCCGCCAGCCGGGCCGGGTCGTCGAGCAGCGCCGTGACCACCTGGGCCAGGCGAGCGGCGGTGAGCTCGCCGTCCGGGACGACGATGGCGGCACCGGCGCGCTCCATCCAGCGCGCGTTGGCGGCCTGGTGGTCGCCGGCGGCGTACGGGTAGGGCACGAGGATCGCCGGACGCCCGGCGGCGGCGACCTCGAAGATCGACCCACCGGCGCGCGCGACCACGAGATCGCCGGCGAGCAGCGCGTCGCCGAATCCGTCGATGAACCCCCGCAGGTCGTAGTGGCCCGCAGGCGCCTGTGCGAGGCGCTCGCGCAGTTCCGGGAGGTCGCGCTCCCCTGCGGCGTGCAGGACGTGGAAGTCCCCGGCCGCCGCGAACGCCTCGACGGCGGCCTCGTTGATGGTCCGTGCTCCGAGCGACCCGCCGAAGACGACCAGCACGCGATCCCCGGCGGCGATCCCGAAGCGCTCGCGCGCGGCGGCGCGGTCGGCGGCGGGCGCCGGCACCGGGCGCCCGGTGACCCTGTAGCGCTCGCCGTCGCGCCCGTCGAGCGGGAACGCGAGACAGACGCGGCGCGCGAACGGCGCGAGCATGCGGTTCGCGACGCCCAGGTGGCTGTCGGCCTCGGTCAGCACGAGCGGGACGCGCCGCAGCACGGCGGCGAGCCCGACCGGCCCGGCGACGTAGCCCCCGCCGCCCATCACCGCGGCCGGGCGGAGCTGGCCGAGGATGCGCCACGCGCCGACCACAGCACCCGCGGCCTTGACCAGCGCGCGCAGCGCCTTCAGCGGGTTCGTCCGGCTCAGGCCTTCGACGGCGATGACGCGCAGCTCGTAGCCGGCGGCCGGGACGAGGTCGCGCTCGGCCCGCTCGCCGCCGATGAAGACGACCCGCGGCGGCTGCGCGCCGTCAGCCCGCAGCGCGTCGGCCACCGCCAGCGCCGGAACGACGTGCCCCGCCGTCCCTCCCGCTGCGATGACGTAGGTCTGCGTCTCCATCGGCCCGTGATCGTGCCTGATCGCGCGCGCCGCTGACGGCCCGCAGGTGGACGGACCCGCCGCGCGCGATGTTCATGAGCAGCCCGACGCCCGCCAGCAGCACGACGAGGTTCGTCGAGCCGTAGGAGATGAACGGCAGCGGCACGCCCGTCAGCGGGGCGATCCCGAGCACGACGAAGACGTTCAGCATCGCCTGGCAGAGCACGAGCGACGTCAGGCCTGCGGCGAGCAGCGCCGCGTAGCGGCCCTTCGCGCGCTGGGCGATCCGCAGCCCCGCCCAGGCCACGACGCCGTAGACGACGAGCAGCCCCAGCACGCCGACGAGCCCGAGCTCCTCGCCGATGACGGCGAGGATGAAGTCCGTGTGGGCCTCCGGGAGGTAGAAGATCTTCTGGACCGACTCGCCCAGGCCGCGGCCGAAGAGGCCGCCCGAGCCGAGCGCGATCTGGCCCTGCACGGCCTGGAAGCCGGTGCTCCCCGCGTGGTGCCACGGGTCGAGGAACGACGTGAGCCGGTCGCGGCGGTAGGGCGCGCTCATCGCGTAGAGCAGCACGAGCGTGCCGCCGACGCCCGCGGCGCCGCCGAGCCAGCGGATCGGCACGCCGGAGGCGATCAGCATCGCCGCGATCGTGAAGGCGATGACGAGCGCGGTGCCGAGGTCCGGCTGGGAGGCGACGAGCAGCGCGGCGAGGCCCGCCACGAGCCCGAGCGGGACGAGCTCCTGCCAGCGCCGGAACCCGCGCGGGCGCTCGGCGAGGAACTTCGCGGCGTACATGACGAGGGCGAGCTTGGCGATCTCGCTGGGCTGGAAGGTCAGCGGGCCCGCCCCGAGCCAGCGCCGTGCGCCGTTGACCGAGACGCCGAAGCCCGGGACGCGGACGAGCACCAGGAGCCCGAACGAGATGGCGAGCAACGGGCCGGTGAGAGCGAGGATCCGCTGCAGCGGCATCCGCGCGATCGCGGACATCGCGACGAAGCCGACCGCGCCGTACATGACGTACTTCACGAGGAAGGCGGTGCCGTCGCCGCCGCCCTTGATGACGGTGCTCGCCGACGAGGCGCTGTAGACCATGACCGCGCCGAACGCGACGAGGCACAGCACCGCCGTCAGCAGGACGTCCTCCTCGATCGGGCGCGTGCGTCCGCGCCGCGCGGGCGCGGGCGCGGGCGGGGCAGCGGCGCGGGCGGCAGCGCGGGCCATCCCGGCCCCCTTCGCCGTGGTTGAGGGAAATCCTGCACCGGGTGCGCCGGCTGCGCCGGCGCGATCTCCGATCTGCTCGCGCAGATCGGACCCCTTCAGGGAGACGTCACATGGCCGGCGCGATCTCCGATCTGCTCGCACAGATCGGACCGTTTCAGGGAGACGTCACCCGGACCCGACCAGGGCCTTGAAATGCATTCCCCGCTCCTCGTACCCGCCGGGGTACTGGTCGAAGCTCGCGCAGGCCGGGGACAGCAGCACCACCTCGCCGGGCTCGGCCGCCGCACGGGCGGCGGCGACGGCGCCCTCGAGGTCGCCGCTGCGGACGAGCTCGGTGGCGTCCCCGAGCGCCGCCGCGATCGCGCCCGCGTCCTCGCCGATGAGGTAGGCCGTGCGGACATGGATGGCGACCGGGTCGCGCAGCGGCGCGAAGTCCTGGCCCTTCCCCTGGCCACCGAGAATCAGGTGCACGGGTTCCGCGAAGGCGTCGAGCGCGACGCTGGTCGAGGCGACGTTCGTCGCCTTCGAGTCGTTGACCCACAGCACGCCGTCGATGTCGGCGACGTCCTCGATCCGGTGCTCGACGCCGGGGAAGCTGCGCAGGCCCTCGGCGACGGCGTCGGGCTCGATCCCCGCGGAGAGCGCCGCCGCGGCCGCGCCCATCGCGTTCTCCAGGTTGTGGGCGCCGCGAATGCGCACGTCCGAGACGCGCATGAGGTCGGCGCCCTGCCAGGTCAGCAGCCCGTCGCGCAGCGCGAGATCGACGTCCCAGTGCGGTCCGAACGTGACGCGCCGACCCTCGCCGCCGGCCTGCGCGAGCAGCTCCGGCGGGCCGATCGCCACGTCGTCGGGGCCCTGGCGGGCGAAGATCCGCAGCTTGGCACCGAGGTAGTCCTCCATCGTCCCGTGCCGGTCCAGATGGTCCGGCTGGACGTTCAGGATCAGCGCGACGTCGGGCGCGAACGCCACGGTGTCCTCGAGCTGAAACGAGCTCGCCTCGCAGATCACCGCCGCGTCGGGGTCGGGGCTGCGGTCCGCGGCGAGCGTGCTGACGGCGAGCCCGACGTTGCCCGCGACGTCCACCGGCCGGCCCGCGGCTCGCCAGATCGCGCCGAGCAGCTCCGCGGTCGTCGTCTTGCCGTTCGTGCCGGTCACGGCGACGAACGGGCGCTCCACGAGCCGCCACCCCAGTTCGAGCTCGCCGTAGACGGACACGCCACGCCGGCGCGCCTCGGCGATCACCGGCGCCTCGCGCGGCACGCCAGGGCTCTTGACGACGGCTCGCGCGCGATTCAGCTCGACGCGCCCGTCGACACCGGTCCACACCTCCATCCCCAGCGCCCGCAGCGCCTCGGCCTCCGGCGGCCTCCCGGAGTCCACACAGACGACCGCCTCCCCCCGCGCCCACAACGCCCGCGCAGCGGCCGCACCGGACCGGCGCAGCCCCACCACGAGCCAAGGACCCACAGGAATAGGGGGACGCCGACGAGAAATCACAGAACCTGCCACAAGCACGACCGATGGATCGTGGATGTCTGAGGCCGCACGCGGGCCGGGTGCTGTGGCAGAGCCACTCCCCCCGCCCCGCGGGTGGCCTCAGGCGCCACGAGGCGCGGTCGCATCACCGGAGCGACGCTCGATAGAGCGTGAACCCGATCGCCGCACACACGATGGCGATGATCCAGAACCGCAGGATGATCTTCGTCTCCGACCATCCGCGCATCTCGAAGTGGTGGTGGATCGGCGCCATCAGGAAGACGCGCCGGCGCCAGGTCTGGAACGTGAACACCTGGATGATCACGCTCAGCGCCTCGATCACGAAGATCCCGCCGAGCAGCACGAGCAGGAACGCCGTGTTCGTCATGATCGCCATCGCGCCGATCGCCCCGCCGAGCCCGAGCGACCCGGTGTCGCCCATGAAGATCGTCGCCGGGAACGCGTTGTACCAGAGGAATCCCACGCAGGCGCCGACGACGCAGGCGCTCAGCAGCGCGAGGTCCGACTCCCCCGTCGTCAGGTAGGTGATCCCGATGTAGGCGAGCATCACGATGCCGGCGCAGCCCGCGGCGAGGCCGTCGAGGCCGTCCGTCAGGTTGACGGCGCTGGTCGTGCCGGCGATCACGAGGTAGACGAGCACCGGGAAGAAGATGCCGAGGTCGACGCTGGCGTCGACGACCCGCAGCCGCACCGTGGTGGAGATGCCCGCCTTCTGCGTCGCGACCCACCACAGCGCGAGCGAGATGATCACGGTGAGGACGAGCTTCGTGCGCCCGCGCAGGCCGAGCGAACGGCGCCGCACGATCTTCGTGTAGTCGTCGGCGAACCCGATCGCCGCGCATGCCACCGCGGTCCCGAAGACACCGACCGCCCGCCACTCGTAGTTCGAGAGCACGAGGAACGGCACGGAGATCGCCAGGAAGATGATGATCCCGCCCATCGTGGGCGTCCCGGCCTTCGTGTGGTGGCCGGCCGGGCCCTCCTCGCGGATCGTCTGGCCGAACTCGCGGTCGTGCAGGAAGGCGATGAACCGCGGCGACAGGAAGACGCACAGGAGCAGGGCGACCGTCCCGCCGATCAGCACCTCCCCCATCAGGCCCGCTCCGCCGGCACGCCCGGCGCGTCGGCGAGCGCTTCGGCGACGACCTCGAGCCCGACCCCGCGCGAGGCCTTCACGAGCACGGTGTCGCCGTCGCGCAGCAGGCCCGGCAGCGCCCGGGCGGCATCCGCGGCGCCGGCGAGCGCCAGCGCGCCGTCCCCGAACGCGGCGGCGGCCGCCTGCGCCAGCGGCCCGACGGTCACGAGCAGCTCGACTCCGGCGGCACGCGCGTGCTCCCCGATCTGCGCGTGGAAGTCGTGCTCCTGCGGCCCGAGCTCGAGCATGTCGCCGAGCACGGCGACGCGTCGCGCGCGCGCCGTCTCGGCCAGGTCGTCGAGGGCGGCCCGCATCGACATCGGATTGGCGTTGTAGCAGTCGTTGATGACGACGATGCCGCGCGCGAGCTCGATCCGCTGCCCGCGCATGCGCGACAGGGCGACGCGCACGGCGCCCGCGGGCTCGACGCCGACCGCGCGCGCGGCGGCGAGCGCGGCGAGGGCGTTGCGGCGCATGTGGGCCGAATCGAAGGGCAGCGTGAGGCGCTCGGGGAGGGTGTCGACGTCGCCGCCGGGGCCGAACCTGACGGTCACGAGGTCGTCGCGCACGTAGGGCTCCAGCAGCGCCTCGCCGGCGGGGATGACCGCGGTCCCGCCGGCGGGGAGCGCGCCGAGCAGCTCGGCCTTCGCGCGGGCGATCGCCTCGATGCTGCCGAGCAGCTCGAGGTGGACGGGCCCGATGTTCACGATCACGCCGACGTCCGGCTGCGCGATGCGCGCGAGCTCGGCGATCTGCCCGCTGCCGCGCATCGCCATCTCCAGGACGAGCACCGCAGTGCCCGCCGGCGCTCCGAGGATCGTCAGCGGCACCCCGATCTCCGTGTTGAGGTTCTGCTCGGTCGCGACGACGGGGCGGTAGGGCTCGAGCATCCCGCGCAGGACGTCCTTCGTGGACGTCTTGCCCGTCGAGCCGGTGATGCCGATCACGGCGCAGCCGAGCTCACGTCGCCAGGCGGTCGCCAGGCGCTGCAGCGCCGCCAGCGGCTCCGCCGCGGCGAGCACGGCGCCCGGCGCGGTCCCCGCGAGGATCGCGGCGTGCTCGGGCGCGACGAGGACCCCCCACGCGCCGGCGGCCAGCGCGGTGGCCGCGAACGTCCCGCCGTCCGCGCGCGCCCCGGGCAACCCGACGAAGAGGTCGCCCCGCCCCACCTCGCGCGAGTCGATGACCACGCGACCGGGCCCGGGTCCGCCGGCTCCCGCTCGGGCGCCGGCGGGCGCGCGCAGTTCGGCGCCCGCCTGCGCGGCGATGCGCTCGGCGTCCCAGCTGCGCATCATCCGCGCACCGCCTGCAGCGCCGCGCGCGCCACGGTCACGTCGTCGAAATCGAGCTTGACGCCCCCGGCGACCTCCTGACCCTGCTCGTGCCCCTTGCCCGCGACGACCACCACGTCGCCGGCGTGCGCGAGCTCGACCGCGCGGGTGATCGCGGCGCGGCGGTCCTCGATGGCCTCGACCTCCGCCGGCGCCCCGGCCGGGACCCCGGCGAGGATCTGCCCGATGATCGCGTCCGGGTCCTCCGAACGCGGGTTGTCGGAGGTGACGATCGCGACGTCGGCATCCCGCGCGGCGATCGCGCCCATCAGCGGGCGCTTGCCGCGGTCGCGGTCGCCGCCGCAGCCGAAGACGACGATCACGCGCCGGCCGGCGATCCCACGCGCGGCGCGCAGGGCGTTCTCGAGCGAGTCCGGCGTGTGGGCGTAGTCGACGAGCACCGCGAAGTCCTGGCCCTCCTCGACGGGCTCGAAGCGCCCCGGTGCGCGGCCGGCATCCGGCAGCGCGGCGGCGATCGTCGCGTCGCCGACGCCGAGCGCGCGCGCCACCGCGATCGCGCAGAGGGCGTTGAGCACGTTGAAGCGGCCCGGCATCGACGTGCGCAGGGCGAGGCCGCCGGCCGTGAACGACGAGCCCCACAGCCCGGTCTCGACGCCGGCGGCGCGCAGCGCGGCGTCGGGGCTGTCGATCCCGATGGTCGCGGCGTCGGGGAACTCCTCGGCCAGCCGGCGGCCGTACGCGTCGTCGACGTTGACGACGCGCAGCGCCGGATCCGCGAGGAAGAGCCCGCGCTTGGCCTGGAAGTACTCCTCCATCGACGGGTGGAAGTCCAGGTGGTCCTGCGTGAGGTTCGTGAACACGGCGGCCGCCCAGTGGATCGCGTCGGCGCGGCGCAGCACGAGCGCGTGCGAGCTGACCTCCATCACGCAGGCGCGGTCGCCCGCTGCGAGCATCTGCGCGAACGTCGCCTGCAGGTCGACCGCCTCGGGCGTCGTGCGCACCGTGGCCGAGCGCACGCCGCCGACGATCTGCGCCACCGTCCCGAGCAGTCCGGCCTGGATGCCGCCGGCCTCCAGCAGCGCGTGCAGCAGGAACGCGGTGGTCGTCTTCCCGTTGGTGCCGGTGATGCCGACGACCTGCAGGCGCGCCGTCGGGTCGCCGGCCAGGCGCGCGGCCGCGGGCGCCATCGCGGCGCGGGCGTCCGGCACGAGCACCTCAGGCACCCCCAGCCCGAGCGGGCGCTCGACGACGAGCGCGACCGCCCCGCGGGCCACCGCATCCGGGGCGAAGTCGTGCCCGTCGCGCGTGAAGCCGGGGACGCAGACGTAGACGGTGCCCGGTGCGACGAGGCGATCGTCGTAGGCCAGGGCGCGGACCTCGACGCCGGGCGCGTCGGGCGCAGCGTCGCCGAAGAGCTCGCGCAGCGTCATCGCCTCGGAGCGTACCCGCGCGCCGGGCGCGATCAGTGCGGCGGGATGCGCAGGTAGGGGAGCGCGAACTGCGCGATCTTCTGGAAGGCGGGAGCTGCGACCTGCCCACCGTAGATCGCGCCCTGGGGCTCGTCGACCATCACGGCGACGAGCACGCGCGGATGTGCCGCGGGGGCCATCCCCACGAACGAGGCGACGTACTTCTGGTCGGAGTACTTGCCCGTCGCGGTGTCGAACTTGTTCGCCGTGCCGGTCTTGCCCGCGAGCTGGTAGCCGGGGATCGAGACCTCGCTCGCCGTTCCGCCCGGGGCCAGGACGCCCTCGAGCATCTTGCGCACGTCGGCGGCGACGGAGCCGGAGATCACGCGGTGTCCGACCGGCTCGCGCACCGCCTTGCCGTTGATCGCCGAGATGATGTGCGGCCTGCGCAGGATGCCGCCGTTGGCGATCGCCGAGTAGGCGGCGGCCATCTGGATCGGGGTGACGAGCTCGCCCTGGCCGATCGGGAGGTTGCCCATCGACGAGCCGGAGTACTTGTTCAGCGGGAGCACGAGCCCCTGCTCCTCACCCGGGAGGTCGACGCGCGTCCGGGTGCCGAAGCCGAAGGTGCGCACCCAGTGGTCGAAGCGCGGTGCGCCCAGCCGCTGGCCGATCATGATCGCGCCGACGTTGCTCGACTTGGCGAGGATCCCGGCGGTGTCGAGCGTCTCCCAGCCGCGGCTCTCGGCGTCGTGGATCGTGCGGTCGGCGACCTGGATCTGGGGCGGGAGGTTGAACGACGTCGCGGGCGTGACGGCGCCGTCCTGCAGCGCGCCGGCGACGGTGAAGGCCTTGAAGGTCGAGCCCGGCTCGTACGGGAAGCCGACGCCACGGTTCTCGAGCGCCCACGAGGGCGCTGACCCCGGCTTGTTGGCGTCGACGCGGGGCCAGTTGGCCATCGACAGGATCTCGCCGGTGCGCGGGTCCATCACGATCGCCGTCGCGCCCTTGGGCCGATAGGTCTCGCCGACGCCCTGGAGGACCTCCTCGGTGCGCTCCTGCAGCTGGGCGTCGAGCGTCAGCCGCAGCTGCTCGCCGGGGACGGCGCGCCGCGTGTCGCGCACCTGGATCGCCTGGCGGCCGCCGTCGAGCACCGAGCGCTGCACGCCGTCGCTGCCGTGGAGCTGCTTGTCGCGCGCGTACTCGAGGCCGAAGAGGCCCTTGCCCTCGACGCCGACCGCGCCGATCACCTGTGATGCGAGCATCCCGCGCGGGTAGGTGCGCAGCGAGCCGGGGGTGAGGTCGATGCCCGCGATGCCGAGCGCCTTGACGCGATCGGCGGTCGCGGCGGGCACGCGCCGGCTGAGGTAGACGAAGCCGGTGTCGCGGCGGGCGAGCTCCCGGGTGAGCTGGGCGACGGGCACGCCGAGCAACGGCGCGATCCTGGCCGCGGCCCTGACCGGGTCCTTCACGAGATACGGGGTCGCCGAGACGTCGTCCGCGGGCGCGGAGGTGGCGAGCGGGACGCCGGAGCGGTCGATGATCGAGCCGCGGCGCGCGGGCAGGGTCTGCTGGGAGACCTGTTGCGAGGAGGCCGCGCTGGACAGGCTGCCGCCCTTGATGACGCCCACGTAGGTCGCGCGCAGGGCGGCGATCGAGATCAGCGCGAGGAACGCGGCGAAGAGCAGGCCGATGCGACGTTCGACGAGCGCCACTAGCGCTCCCGGCCCATCAGCCGCCGACCGGGGCGGAGACCCCGCCGTTCGCCGTCGTCGCCGGGGCGCCGGCCGGAGCCTGCGTCGCGGTGGGCGCCGCGGCGCCCTGGGTCTGGGCGGGCGCGGGCGCCTGCGTCTGCGTGGCGGGGCCCTGCGTTGCGCCCTGCGGCTGAGTGGCGGCCGGCGCGGAGGTCGTGGTCGTCGCCGGCGTCGTCGTGCCCGTCGACTGGGCGCTGGGCTGGCCGGTGTCGACCACGGCGGCGCCCGTGGGTGGCGGCGGCGCCGTCGTCTGGGCCGGGTCGGTGGCGGTCGACGCCGCGGCGGCGTCGCCGCCGGAGCAGGCGCCGCGGGTGCGCGCGTCGAGGTAGCAGACGGCTCCGGCCCCCGGCATGACCATGCCGAGCGCGCCCGCCACGTCCTGGATGCGCTGGCCGGCGTCGAGCTGGGACAGCGAGCCGCGCAGCGCCGCGTTGTCGCGCTCGAGCGCCTGCGCGCGCTCGACGTTCAGGCTGATGCCGGAGTTCAGCTTCAGCAGCGAGACCTGGAGGAAGACGAGCCCGAGCAGCAGTCCGGCGAAGACGCCGATCCACATCCGCCCGCCGACGAAGCCGCCGAGCCCGATGCGCCGGGTGATCGCGGCGGGCGAAAGCCGTGGGAGGCGCAGGTCGATGCGCGGGAGCGCCGGGGCGCCGATGCCGCCGGCGGCCGGCGACGGACCCGAGATGCGCCGTGCCGCGCGGGGCGCGAGCGAGCGGTGCAGGGTCCGGCGATGGCCGGGCTGTGCCGGCGCGCGGCGTCCGGCGGGGAGGCGGGCGGCGGCCGAGGCGGCGGGGGGCGGGGTCATGCGGCCGAGGCCTCCGTCGTGGGGAGCTTGCGCGCGCCGCGCAGGCGTGCCGAGCGCGAACGCGGGTTGGCGGCGAGCTCGTCGGCGCCGGGGGTCGCGCCCCCGCGGGCGAGCAGCTCGGCGCGCGGCACGCGGCCGCAGACGCACACCGGGAGGTCGGGCGGGCAGATGCACCCGCGCTCGAGCTCGGCCAGGAAGCGCTTCACGCGACGGTCTTCCAGGGAGTGGAACGAAATCCCTGCAAAGCGGCCGTTCTCGCGCAGCAGCTCCCAGGCCGCCGGCAGCGCCTCGTCGATCTGCTCGAGCTCGTCGTTGACCGCGATGCGAAGCGCCTGGAAGACCCGTTTGGCCGGGTGGCCGGCCGCGAAGCGTGCGGGCGTCGGGATCGCGTTCGTCACGACGTCCACGAGCTCGGTGGTCGTCTCGATCGGCACTCGCTCGCGCTCACGGACGATCGCTCGGGAGATCTGCCCCGCGTAGCGCTCCTCGCCGTACTCGCGGAAGACGCGCGCGAGGCGGCGCGCGTCCCAGGAGGCGATGAGCTCCGCTGCGGTCGGGCCGCTCGTCGGGTCCATCCGCATGTCGAGCGGCGCGTCCGCGACATAGGAGAAGCCGCGCTCGGCGGTGTCGATCTGCATCGAGGAGATGCCGAGGTCCAGGGAGACGATGTCGGCGCGCAGGCCCTCCTCGGCGAGCTCGGCGAGTGCCTCGGCGAATGGCGCGTGGACGAAGCGCGTGCGGCACTGGGCCGCTGCGGCGAACTCGGCGAAGCGCCGCTCGGCCTCGGGGTCGCGATCGATCGCGACGAGCAGGCCGTCCTCCCCGAGCCGTTCGGCGACCAGGCGCGCGTGTCCGCCGGCGCCGAAGGTCGCGTCGACCGCGACCTCGCCGGGCCGGGGGTCGAGCAGCGCGACCAGCTCGGCGGCCAGGACGGGGACGTGGTCGACGGTCATCAGGTGCATCAGCTCGGCAGGCCGAACGCGGCGGTGATGTCGACGACGTCCGCGGTCAGGCGCTCGCTCTCCTGCGCCCAGCGCTCGCGATTCCAGATCTCCAGGCAGGTGTCGTTGCCGTTGACGACGACGTCCTTCGTCACGCCCGCGTGCTCGAGCAGCTGCGCGGGCACCATGACGCGGCCGGCGCCGTCGATCGGGGTGAGGAAGGCGTTCGCGGAGAAGTAGCGGCGCAGGTTGCGCGCCTGCGGGGAGAGCGGGTTGAGCTGGCCGAGCGCCGCCTCGACGAACGCCTCGTAGGCCTCCGGCGTCCACACGCCGACGCAGGGCTCGATCGCCTTGGCGAGCACGACCTGGTCGCCCAGCAGCCCGCGGAACCTCGAGGGAACCGTCAGCCGGTTCTTCGCGTCGAGGGTGTGGGGATAGGTGCCGAGTAGTGCCATGGCGCTCGCCGCTGCCCCGAGGCGAGAAGGAGGTGCGGACCGAGGTGGAGGAGTGGGAGGAGCCCCTCCACCCCGGTCCGCGTGGGGCGAACCTAACCCACTTCCTCCCACTACGCAACCCCTGACGCACAATTTTTCCCACAAGCATCCCCGACGGACCACGCAGCCCACCGCGCGCGCTGCCAAACCCCCGATGCCAACGGGCATCGTCCGGCCGGCGCGCGGGGTGCGCCGCCGCCGCGGCCGGCGCATCCCAGGTTGCAGAACGGCCCCGCGCAGCGGGGATTGCAGGTCGCCGCCGCGTCCGTCCGGCCCCTGTGCATCCCGTGTGGGAGGTGGTGGGACGCGGCGTGGGTGGTGGTGGGACGGCGTCAGCGCAGCCCGGTGAGCATCGCTGCGGCGACGAGCAGCAGCGCCGCCGGGACGAGCAGCACCGCCACGACGAGCTGGATCTTGGGGGCCGCGCGCTGGGCGCGCTCGTGGATCCGCCGGCCACGCTCGGCCCGCGCCGCCTCCGCCAGCGCAGCGAGCGCCGGGCCCAGCGGCGCGCCGTGGCGGTCGGCACGCGTGAGCGCGGCGCTCAGCGCCTGGATCTCCGCCGGCGGGCAGCGCCGGCGCAGGCGCTCGAGGGCCTGCGCCCGCGGCATGCCGAGCTCCGCCGCCGCCGCGAGCGCGCGCAGCTCGAGCGCGAGCGGCCCGCGCCCGTGCCGTCCGGCCTCGTCGATCGCGCGGGCCGGGCTCAGGCCGGCGTCGACGGCGAGCCGCAGGCGGTCCAGGACATCCGGCGCCTCGGCGCGCAGCAGCATCGCGCGCAGCCGGGCACGACGGGCGAGCACGACGTCCGGCAGCACGAACCCGGACGCGGGCGCCGCGACCAGCAGCAGCGTCCCCAGCCGGCCGGGCAGCGCCGCGGAGCAGGCCAGGGCCGCGAGCAGGGCGCCGGCCGCCAGGCAGCACTTGAGCGCCATCACGTCCTCGACCGCAGCCGACCCTCCGGCCGCATCGATCCGCGCCGCCAGGTCGCGCGGGGCCGCCGGCGCGCCGAAGCGGCCGGCGAGCCGCAGGCGCGGCAGCGAGCGCGTTCGCCCCCCGGGGCGCCCCCGCAGGAGCGCGAGGCCGTCGGACGCCGCCCCCACGGCCGCCGCGGCCGCCAGCCCGGCCAGCAGCGGCGCGGCGCTCACGCCTCCCCCACCCGCGCGATGCGCCGCACCACGAGGAGCGCTGCGAGCTGCAGGATCAGCGCGAGGATCACGAGCAGTCGCGGGAGCGGCCGCCCGAGCAGCGCGCCGATCGCGTCCGGCGCCGCCACCTGGGCGACGATCGCGCCGAGCACCGGGAGCGCCAGGACGATTCGCGCGGTGAGCCGTGCCTGGGCGCTCGCGGCGCGCGCCTGCGCCTCGACGCGCGCCGCCGCCACGAGCCCGCACGAGAGCTCGCGCAGGAGGCGCGCGAGATCACCGCCGGCGCTGCGCTGGAGCAGGACCGCGGCGACGATCGCGTCCCACGGCCCCGGGCCGGCGCGCCGGCGCAGCCGCTCGAGCGCGTCGTCGAGCGCCAGCCCGAGCGCGAGCGCCCCCGCCACCTCGCCGAGCGCGTCACGCACCGCGCCGCCGACCGCGCCGTCGCTCGCCGCGACCGCCACCGCGCCGCCGACAGTGTGCCCCGCGCCGAGCGCGTCCGCGATCGCGCCCGCCGCCGCCGGCGCACCGTCCGCAAGGCGCGCGCGCCAGCGGCGCAGGCGGATCCGGACGACCCCGCCGGCGACCGCCGGGCCGGCCGCCGCGCACAGCAGCGCGGCGGCGGGGCCCGCCAGCAGGAGACCTGCGGACGTCGCCGTCAGCGCGGCCGTCACCGCGAGGCGGCGTCGCTCCGCCGGGCTCGGCGCGGCCCCGTGGCGGCCCGCGCCGCGCGCTGGGGCGAGGACGCGCTCGACCAGGGCGAGCACCCTGGCACCTTCGATCGACGCCAGCGTCTCCCACAGCGCGAGGACCGCCAGCACTCCGGCAGCGCCCGCCAGCAGCGCGCTCACGCCTCGACGCCCCCCAGCAGCGCCGCGACCCGCCCGTCGCTCGCCGGGCGCAGCACCGGGCGCCCGTGGCGCAGCGCGTAGAGCTCGCGCGTCGCCGCGCCGCCCGCGACGCGCACGACCTCGCCGACCGCGAGCACGCGCCGCGACCCGTCCGCCATGCGCGCCTGGTGCACGACGAGGTCGAGCGCATCGGCGACCTGCGCGCGGATCGCCGCGTGCGGCAGGCCTTCGCCGGCCAGCAGCGCGAGCGTCTCCAGGCGGCGCAGCGCCTCCTCCGGCGAGCCCGCGTGGACGGTCGACAGCGACCCGTCATGGCCGGTCGCCATCGCGCCGAGCATGTCGAGCGCCTCCCCGCCGCGGACCTCGCCGACGATGATCCGGTCAGGCCGCATGCGCAGCGCGTTGCGCACGAGCCGGCGGATCGTGACCTCACCGCGGCCCTCCACGCTCGCCGGGCGCGCCTCGAGTCGCACGACGTGCCCCTGGCGCAGCCGCAGCTCGGCAGTGTCCTCGATCGTCACGATGCGCTCCGCGGCGGGCAGGAACTCCGACAGCGCACCCAGCGTCGTCGTCTTCCCCGAGCCGGTCCCGCCGCAGATCAGGACGTTGAGCCGGGAGTGCACAGCGGCCTGAAGCAGCTCCGCCAGCGGCGGCGTCCACGTGCCCAGGCGGACGAGCTCGCGCGCGGACAGCCCGTGCGCGCGGAAGCGCCGGATCGTGAGCACCGGGCCGTCGACGGCCAGCGGCGGGAGGACGACGTTGACGCGCGAGCCGTCGGGCAGCCGCGCGTCGCAGAGTGGCTCGGACTCGTCCACACGACGCCCCACCGGCGCGAGGATGCGCTCGATCGCGTTGCGCAGGTCCGTCTCGCTGTCGAACGCCACGTCGGTCTGCTCCAGCCGCCCGTCCCGCTCGACCCACACCGGACGCGTCCCGGAGACGAGGATCTCGTCGACGGCGCCGTCGCGCAGCAGCGGGTCGAGCGGCCCGAGCCCGAGTGCCTGCTCGGTGACGCGCGCGAGCAGCGCCGCACGCGCCGGCGGGTCGAGGATCCCGGCCTCGCGCTCGACGAGCGCACGGATGCGGGCCTCCACCGGGACGCGCGCCGCACCGGCCTCGCGCACCTGCGCCAGCAGCTGCGTGCGCAGCAGCCCCGCCAGCGCATCGATCTGCGCCTCGCGCGCCCGGGCGTCCATGGGCGTCCTAGGCCCGGATGCGGCGCGCCTCACCCCCACCACGAGCGACGGCCGCCTGTTCGGCGGCCGTCGGCTGCGGGAAGGGACCGAGCGGGTGGGTTACGGGTTCGGGATGAAGCTGCCGAGCGGCCCGAGGCTCGTCGTCGTCAGCGGGAACGTCGCCTTCGGCGGGATCGGGAACGGGGCCCAGGGGGACGCGTTCGGCGGGTGCATCGAGCAGGTGCGCGACATCGGATCCGGAAGGCACGGGTTGTAGGGGTTGACCCAGAGGTTCGCGCTGCCGAAGGTCGCCTGGTGGCGGTCGAGCTCCTGCAGGTTCGTGTAGCCGTCGTGGTCCTGGTCGTCGGCGCCGTCCGGCACGCCGTTGCCGTTGGAGTCGGGGTCGACCGCGGAGACGCCGGACATGACCTGGTTGCCGGGGACGCCGTAGAAGGGTGTCTCGCCCTGGAAGATGGACCCCCACCAGCCCGGTGTCATGCGCCCGTGGAGCTCGTCCCAGTTCGAGAGGCCGTCGTTGTCGGCGTCCTTCTCGCCGTCCTCGAGGACGCCGTCGCCGTTGAGATCGAGCGCCGCCGTGTCGGGCGTGACGACCGTGGGGCCGCCGGTGTCCTGGGTGCCGTCGCTGTACGTCAGCGGGAACTTGCCGCCGCCGGTCGTGTAGACCCACAGCGAGTACTCGTCGGCCATCGTGAGGCCGTCGCCGTCGTAGTCGACGTTCGCGTCGGTCCCATCGAGGGGGTTCGGGTAGGGCTCCTTGCCCGGGTACGGCAGGGCCCGGTTGTTGAGATCGAGCGCCGACTCGTACTCGTAGCCGTCCGGGATCCCGTCGCCGTCGGTGTCGAGCTTGCAGGGGTCGGTGCCGATCCGGTGCTCGAGCGCGTCCGAGAGGCCGTCATGGTCGGAGTCGACGGTGTCCGAGTTGACCTGCGCCACGCAGCCGGGGATCGGACCGCCCGAGCCGGGCGGGCCGATCTGCGGCGAGAGGTTCTTGGCCGTGAACGCGACGCCGAACCGCTTGGCGAGCACGCGCAGGCGGAAGGTCTGCGGGCCGGGTGAGCCCTGGGAGTCGTTGAGGAACGGGATCAGCTTGTCGGGCACCTTCACGACGATGCGCGTCGAGGTCGCCGAGTCGGCCTTCACGAAGATCGCGGCCTTCCCGTCGCGCTTGAAGACGACGATGTCCTTCTGCTTCCCCGGGATGAAGCCGGAGCCGTTGATCGTCAGGGTGTCGCCGACGGCGAGCGTCAGCGGCGAGACCTTCGAGATCTTCGGGCTGGTCGCAGCGCTCGCGCTGGGAACCAGGACGAGAGCGAGGAACAGGGCCAGCGGCACGACGAGCGCGCGTGGCCCGCGGGGAACGGAGCGCAATTGGGGCATCGCTGCGCCTATCGGCACCTGCGCCAGTTGCTTGAGCGCCTCTGGCCTCATCTTCGACGCCGCGCCGAGGCCGGCCGCGGCAGCGCGCGCAGCTCGCGGGCGGAGCTCTGCGCCTGCACGAGGTAGACCGCCTGGCGCACGGTCACCCGCAGCGCGAGCGCGACGCGCGGCAGCCCGGCCCCCGAGCCCTCGGGGATCGCGCTCGCCGGCGAGGCTCCGACGACCTCCACGTCGCGCAGTGCGACCCGCGTCACGGCGCTCCCCCCGGGCCCGTCGCGGGTGACCAGGAGATCGGTGCGGCTTCCGGCCGGCAGCTCCGCGGCCGCGCCGACGGCGACGATCCGCGCGACCCGCTCCTGCGGCCCGGCGCCGACCAGCGCGCCGGCCGGCCCGGGCTCGGCGACCGCCAGCACCGACGGGCTCAGGTCCGTTCCGGCGGCGACGGCGACCTGGGTGCGCGCGCCTGCGACCTCGGCCGGCGCGCCGAACGCCGCGCGCGGCGCGTAGCGCGCCGGCACGAGGCGCACCGCGAGGTCGCGGCGCTCGATCCGCGCGCCGCGGGCGATCCGGGCGCGCGCCACCACCACCCCGACGGGCGGGCCGAGGCGGGCATCGAGCGCCGCCTCACGTCCCGCCACGTCGGAGGCGGCGAGCGCGCCGAGCACGAGCGAGAGGCCGCCGAGCCCCGCGGCGCGACGGCGGCGGCTCATGCCGCGATCGGGCGGACCTCGGCCGGCACGGGCGCGGGCGCGTCGACGAGGCGGTAGCCGACACCCCAGACGTTCACCACGAAGCGCCCACCGTCGGCGCCGAGCTTGCGCCGCAGCCGACAGGCGTGGGAGTCCAGCGTCCGCGTTGTCCCCACGCTCCGCGCGCCCCAGATCGAGCGCAGGAGCTCCGCCTTGGTGAACACCCGCGTGGGGTCGGCGGCGAGCACGCGCAGCAGCGCGAACTCCTTGGCGCTCAGATCCAGCGGGGTGCCGCGCAGGTGCGCCGAGCGCGCGGCCGTGTCGATCTCGAGGTCCGCGACGCGCAGGCGCCCGGCCCCGCGCCGGCGCGTCGTGCGGCGCAGCACCGCCTCGACGCGGCAGCGCAGCTCCGCGTAGGAGAACGGCCGCGCCAGCACGTCGTCGGCACCACGCTCGAACCCGCGCACGCGGTCCAGGTCGTCCGCACGGGCGCCGAGGAGGATCAGCGGCACCTCCGGGTCGATGCGGCTTGCGACGCCGTCGGCCTCGCGTACGTGACTGACGAGGTCCAGCCCGGCGCCGTCGGGCAGCCCCGCGTCGACGAGCGCAAGGTCGGGGAAGCGGCTGCCGAGGAGCCGCAGCCCCTCGTCGGCGCCGTCGGCGACCAGCAGGTCGTACCCGTCGGCGGTGAGGTTGTCGGCGAGGAACGTCCGCGTGGCCTCGTCGTCGTCGATCAGCAGGATGGTGAAGCGGTCGCGATTGGTCATGCCTCCCGTAGGCGACAGCGGCCACGGCGCTCCCCCACCCCGCGCCGGAATGCCGGCGATCCTCGTAGCATCGTCTGCCGTGCGCGCCCATCCCCTGACCGGCCCGCTGGTCGTCCTCGCCGGCGCGCTGACGCTGCTGCTCGTCTCCTTCCTGACCTGGTACCGCGTCGATCTCGGCGCGATCAGCGGCGGCGCCCGGTTCGCCGCGCGCTACGCGGCTCAGAACGGCATCGCGACGAGCGCGAACGCGTGGGATCCGTGGAGCACGCCCGCGGGCCTCCTGCTGTTCGTGAGCGTCGCGTCCGCGATCGGCCTGGCGATCACCGGCGTGGCGACGGGCGCCCGCTCGATGGGCGCGGCCGCGGGCGCGATGGCCGCCGGCGCCGTGGCGAGCATCCTCGTCGCGCTGCACCTCCTCAGCGGGCCGCCGCCCCGCGACGTCGTGCACGTCACCGGGTGGGCCTGGGTCGGCCTCGTCTGCGCGCTCGTCGTCCTGGGCGGGGGCTTCGTGTGGTGGGACCACACGCAGCACCCGGTCCCCGCCGCGCGTGCGGCGGCCTGATCAGCGGCTCAGGTCCGCTGCCCGGTCGGGCGGATCAGGATCTCGTTGACGCTGACATGCGGCGGCGCGTCGAGCGCGTGGACGATCGTGTCGGCGATGTCGGCGGCGCGGAGCGTCTCGCCGATCTCCTCGCGCACCTTCTCGCCGGCCTCCTGCACCATCGTGGAGTTGTGTCCGAGCAGCTCGGTGTCGACGAACCCCGGCTCGACGATCGTCACCCGGACCTTCGAGTGCAGCGCCTCCTGGCGCAGCGCCTCGCTGAAGCCGTTCACGCCCCACTTGGTCATGTTGTAGACCGCGGAGCCGAAGGCCGCCCGGCGGCCGGCGACGGAGCTGACGTTGACGATGTGGCCGCCGCCCTGCTGGCGCATGATCGGCAGCGCGGCATGCGTGCAGTACAGGAGCCCGAGGCAGTTCACCTCGATCATCCGGCGCCACTCGTCGGTGCTGGCGCCCTCGACGGGACCGAGCAGCATCACGCCCGCGTTGTTGATCAGCACGTCCAGGCGCCCGAGGCGGTGGTGCGCCGTCTCGATGAAGCCGCGGGCCTGATCCTCCGCCGCGATGTCGACGGGGATCGCGGTCGCGGCGCCGCCCTCAGCCTCGATGCGCCCGGCGAGCGCCTCGATCCGGTCCGCTCGGCGCGCGCCGAGCGCGACCGCCGCGCCGGCTTCGGCGCACAGCAGCGCCGTCGCCTCGCCGATTCCCGCGGAGGCGCCCGTGATCGCCACCACCCTGCCCGAGAGGTCGTATCCCATGGGCCCGACCCTACCTCGCCGGGTGTCCCGCGCACGCGGGGGCGCGCCGGGCGGGATTGCCGCAAACAGCGGGATTTGATGCAACATCCCGTTCAGGGTTGTCGCCGCGGGAGGGATGCGCCGTAGGATCCCGACGGGTTCGGCAACGCCACAGAGGGCCGCCGGCCTATCTTCTTCTTTCTGGGAACCATGGACGCTTCGACGCGCGGCAACTACGACTCCGGCGAGGACTTCGTACTCGAGTACGGGGAACTCCGATTCACGTTCAACGAGCGTGACTTCAGCGAGCGCTGTGAGCAGGCCGGCCGCAAGCTCGGCTTCGTCGCCGGCATCCTCGACGACGGCGAGCTCGAGGACCTCGTGAACCTCGCGGTCAACGGCGAGATCCAGGAACCCGCCTCCGCCCTGGGCGAGCACGTCAACGACTGCTGGCCCGAGCTCGTCGGCCCCGCCGACCGCTCGCTCGTGCACTGGCTGCGCCGCCTCGTCTTCCGTTCCGCCTGGCTCGACCAGCGCGTGAAGGAGAACGAGCTCGACGTGCACTTCGACTGGGAGACGCAGTCGTTCTCCTACGTCCAGCCGGACCGCGGCGGCGAGCCGGTCGAGCTCGCGCCCGAGCCCAGCTGGGGCCGCGTCGCCTACATCCCGCGCTCGGCCGCCTGACGGCACCGACCGGGGCGATCGCGGGAGGTCGCGAACGCCCGGCCTTTGGCGCGTGGATCAGCGATGAGAGTTCGCGTCGCCAACGCCGGCCTACTCCGCGTCGGCGGTGTCGGCCGGCGCCTTGGCTGCCTTTGCCGGCGCCGATGCCTTGGCGCGGTTCTTGACCACGGTGGTCGCCTTGCGGGCTCCGACGAGAAGCTCGAGGCGCAGGGTGGCGCTGTGGGCCGGGTCGAGCACCGGGCGCCGCTCGGCGTACGAGGCCGCGCCGTCGAGGGCGATGACCGTCGTCTCGCCGCCGACCTGCTCGCGGGCCGCGGCGATCACGGTCAGCGTGCCGCCATCCGGCACGTTGCGCGCGGCGGCGAGGGCGCGGCGCGCCGCGCCGGCCGGGAGGTTGTCGAGGGCATCGATCACGACAGCGGCGTGCCCGCCGCGCGCGGCGACGCGCCGGCCGGTGTCGATCGCGCGCTCGACCGCCTGCAGCTGGGCCTCGGCGCTCGAGGCGAGGCTCGCCGACGCCGCGGGCGTCAGCTCGGCGGCCGCCCACTCGGCGGCCTCCTCGGGGCGCGAGCCCGCGAGGACGACGGCCAGTTCGACGCCCTCCTCGGCGGCGAGCTCGATGGCCAGCAGGCGCAGGGTCGTGGTCCGCCCGGACCCGTGGGGGCCGACGACGCTGACGCGCGAGCCGCGGCCGATCGGCGCGAGGTCGGCGATCTGCTTGAGCGTGGCGTCCTTGGCCTTGAAGGCGATCGGCGTGCCCGGGAATGCCGCGGGCAGCTCGTCGTACGGCGTCCCGATGGCGACCTCGTCGGCGGCGCCGCCGTTGATTGTCTCGACGCGGATCAGCGAGGCGTAGCGCTCCGAGCGCCGCGGGCGGCGCACCGGCCCGGCGATCGAGTCGCCGCTGACGAGCTCGCAGCGGCGCACCTGGGCGCCCGAGACGTAGACGTCGTCGTCGGAGGTCGTCCCCGCTCCGCCGACGCGGATGAACGCCGAACCGTTGGCGAGCACGTCGACGACGCCCTCGACCGTGCGGTCGACCTCGTCGCGGTCACGGGCGCCGTCGCGGTCACGGGCGCCGTCGCGGTCACGGGTGCCGTCGTCCTCGCGGCGCTCGCCGTCGCGGCGTCGGCCCTCGCCACGGCGGCCCTCGCTGCGGCGGCTGCGCGAGCGCGGCGTGCGCTCGCGATCCTCGTCGGCGGCCTCGTCGGCGGCAGCCTCGGGCACGTCGTCGTCGTCGGCGTCGACGGCACTTGTGCTGCGGCCGCGGCCGCCGCGGGTGCGGCGCGGGCGCGGCGGCGGCGCGTCGCCGTCAGAGGCCGCGGGTGCCTCGTCGCCGGCGGGGACGCCGCCGGGCTGGCGCTCGAGGATGACCCCGATCAGGTCGTCCTTGCGCAGGCGGCGAAAGCCGTCGATACCGAGCTCGGACGCGATGGCGTGCAGGTCGGCGAGCGGACTGCCCTCGAGGGCGTCACGGGTGAAGACGGACATGGAACTCCTTCGTTCGGGGGGGATCGGTCGGCGTCCAGCGGCGTTGTGACAGCCGCCGGCGACCCATATGCACCCCGAACGCTAGCCCATGTGCCCGCCGGGGCGTCAGCTCCCGGCGCCGTCGTCGGCGCGGATCCACTTCAGCCCGTCGTCCTGGAGGTCGAACTCGGGGACCTCGTCGAGGCCCTCGAGCACGCGCCAGACGCGCAGGAAGTCGACCGCCTGCGCGACGTCGTGCACGCGCACCATCGCCGCCCCGGACGCGACGCCATGGCCCAGCGCGGCGAGCGTCCCGGCGAGACGGTCGGCCGGGGCGCGCCCGGTGATCGCGCCGACGAAGTACTTGCGCGAGACCGGCAGCAGGATCGGGCGTCCGAGTGCGCGCAACGCCGGCAGCGCGCGCAGGACGGCCGCGCTCTCCGCGGGCGTCTTGGCGAAGTCCGGGCCCGGGTCGACGATGATCTGCTCGGCGTCGACGCCGCGTTCGACGGCGAGCGCGATCCGCTCGCGCAGGAACACCTCGACGTCGGCCACCACGTCGCCGCCGTAGTCGGCGAAGTGGACCTCCTTCGGCCGGGCGCGGGTGTGCATCACCACGAGGCCCATGCCGGTCTGCGCCGCGACGTCCGCCAGCCCGGGATCGGCCAGGCCGCTGACGTCGTTGAGGATCGCGGCGCCGGCCGCCGCGCAGGCGCGCGCGACCCGCGGCTTCCAGGTGTCGACCGACACGAGCACGCCCTCGGCGCAGAGGCGCTCGACGAGCGGCACGACGCGGCCGATCTCGACCTCGGCCGCCGTCACGCCGGTGTACGTGACGCCGGACTCGCCGCCCACGTCGATCAGGTCGGCGCCGTCGGCGACGAGGCGCAGCGCGTGCCCGACCTGGCGGTCGAGCGTGTCGAGCCGCACGGCGTCGGAGAACGAGTCGGGGTTCGCGTTGACGATGCCCATCACGAGCGGGCGCCCCGGCACGAGATCGAGCTCGCGGCCGGGCAGGCGCAGGCGGGTCGGGTCGCTCATGCGAGGGGTACGTAGCGCAGGAAGAGGTAGTCCTCCGCGCGCGCGATGTCGTCCAGGCGCAGCGCGACCGGCGGGTCGAAGACGGGACCGTGCAGCACGCTGCGCCCGTCGCCGGCGACGAGCAGCGCGGCGATCGTGAGGATCAGCTCGTCGAGCAGGCGCTCGCGCACGAGTTCGTGCAGGAGCGTCGGCCCGCCCTCGCTCAGCACGGTCCGCACCCCGCTCGCGCGCAGGCGCCGCAGGCAGCCGCGAGCCGTGAGCTCGCCGGGGTGGAAGCGCTCGAGCACGACGTCCGCGTCGCACGACGGGAACTGCTCGTGGCTCTCGGTGAAGACGACTATCCGCTGCCCGGTCTCGCCGAACAGCGGGATCTGCGCGAGCGCCGGCGTCAGGCCGCGCGAGATCGTCGCCAGCAGGGGCGTCGCCGGGAGCCCCCGCGCCACCCGCAGCTCACGCTGCCCGGCGTCGACGAGGTTCGCGTAGCCCTCGGCGATCAGCGTCCCGGCGCCGACGAGCATCGCGTCGACCGGCGCGCGAAGGGCGCGCAGCAGCCCGCGATCGACCGCGTTGCTGAGGCCGCCCGCGCGGCCCTCGACGGTGGCGCGGCCGTCGGCGGAGCCGACCATCCCGGCCAGCACCCGCGGGCGCTCGTCGGAGTGCGCGGCGCCCTCCCAGAGGCCCAGACGCTCGACGAACGCCTCGAGCGTCAGCGCCTCGTCGCCCGCCTGCAGCGGCTGCAGCTCGCGCGCGGGGCTCATGGGCCCCCTGCGCCACCCTGGGTCGTCTTCTTCTTCGTCCTGCCCTTGGCCTTCTTGGGCTTCTTGATCGTCACGGTCCGGAAGACGACCGTCGCGTTGCCCGCCACGTCGGTGGCGCTCACGCGGACACGGAAGATCCCCGCGCGGAAGCCGTGGCCGAACGTCGCCCGATCGGCGGCGACGACCGTCGGCTGGGTGCCGTCGGCGAAGTCGATCCGCAGCTGCCTGACGCCCGAGCCCGCGGGCGGGCGCAGGTCGATCGCGTGGAGCGCGAACGTCAGCGTCCTGCCCGGCTGCTGCTTGCCGGAGACCTTCACGGTCAGGCCGGGGGGCGTCGCGTCGATGCGCAGGTTGCGGGTCGCGGAGCGGACGCTCTGCCCGCGCGGATCGGTGGCGACGACCTGCCAGCGGTGCAGGCCGTCGGCGATCGGTGCCGTCGGCGCGAGCGTCGTGGCGGCCGTGCTCCCGACGGGCTGTCCGTCGACGAGCACCTGGTAGGTCAGGCCGCCCCAGACGTCGAACGCCGGGGACCAGGTCAGCGGGCCCTGGCTGAGGCGGCGCCAGTTCGTGGTCGTGTTCAGGGCCGGGGCGCCCGGGGCGCGGTCATAGGTCGCGACGACGAGCCGCCGGCCGTCGGCGCCGGACTGGACGAAGGCCATCGCCCCGTCGCCGGCGCGGTCGACGTCCGCGGAGAGGCCCGCCGCCGGATCGACGGGACCCAGGCCGGGGTCGGAGACCAGCGTGTCGGGGCCGAACGGCGGTGGCTGGCCCAGGGCGATGTCGTCCTCGAGCGTCGCGGCGTGCGCCTCGGCCGGCTGGCCCGGCGCGGGCGCGGCCAGCCATGCCGCGATGCCGTCGAAGTTCTCGCCGACCGCGACGACGGGCTGCGAGGTGACGCCGTTCGCCGTCCCCAGCGGACGCGGCGGCGTCGGGGAGTCGAGGCGGATCACCGAGGCGAGCGCCACGCCGCCGGGCACCTCGACCGCCGTCATGCCCTGGCCGCGGCCGTTGATCCCGACACTCGGCGTGCCGACGCTCCCGAAGGGGGGCTGTCCGTCGACACCGACCGGGTCGTCGAACGCCGACCCGCGCAGGCGCCGCGCGACGGCACGGACGATCGTGCCGCCGGCGCCGTCGTCGAACGCCTGGCGGAACACGACCCAGGCGAAGCTCGAGTCGTCCTCGATGCTCACGTGCGGCGTGTCGGCCGAGCCGCCCGCATGGCCGTCGAGGCTCGCGGATGTCGCGTCGACCGCGACATCCGAGAGGCGCGCGCGCACGAGGCGCCGCGCGACGATGTGCGCGCCCGCACCCTCACGCTCGCCCCACACGGCGACGCCCGTGCCGTCCGAGGACGCCGCGACCTGCGGGCGCAGCGCCGGCCCGCTGCCGGCATCGTCGGGCGCGGCGGCGTCGAGCGGCGCGCCGTAGGCCTGGAAGGCGCTCTGGCGGCGCGGCAGGTAGGCCGCCTGGACGTCGCCCGCCTGCGCCCACGCGGCGTAGGCGACGCCGTTGATCGACATGTCGACCGTCGGGTCGGCGGCGCCCGGGTTCGCGAGCGCCTGCGGCGCCGAGAACGGCTGCGTTCCGTCCGGGCGGATCACGTAGAACAGGCCCGCGCCGTCCGCGAACACCACCACGGCGCGCCCGCCGTCCGACACAGCGACCGCGGGCGCGCCGACGACCGGCGGCAGCCCGCCGTCGACGCGCACCGGGGCCTGCGGGGCCCCGCCGGCGATCAGCGAGACGAACACGTGGTCCTCACCGCCGTCGCGCCGCACGTAGGCGACCGCGCCGCCGCCGTCGCGGGCGAGGTCCACGTGCGGGCGCCCGACGATGTCCGGGGACGGGCCGTCCACCGGCTGTGCCGGGAAGAAGGCGCCCGCGGCCCGCTGGGCGGCCGCCGGAGCCGCCGGCGCGAGGGCCAGCAGCGCGACGGCCGCAGCGGTGCTGCGGCGCAGCGTCATCCATGCCGCTGAGATCACCAGAAGATCACGAAGAGTACGCGGCGGCGGCGCCGTCCGCGACGATTCCCTCGGCGGCGGCCTCCTCGAGGAACCCGCGCACCTCGGCTTCCACGCGCGCCTCGTCCCAGCCGAGATCCGGCGCCATGGCCCGCGCGACGCGCCGCGCGACCGTCGGCTCGCTGACCGCACGCGCCGCGAGCAGCCCCAGGCGCGTACGGCGCAGGAGCGCGTCGCCGACCGATCGCGCCTGCTCGGAGCGCGCGCCGTGGACCGTCTCGGCGAGCAGGTCCGACGGGCCGCCGTCGACGACGGGCTGGGCCAGCTCGCCGCGCTCGGCGGCGATCGCGAGCACGTCGCGGGCGATGTGGCCGTAGCGCCCGGCGAGGCGCTCGTAGGCGTCCTCGGGCACGCCCTCGACGCGCGGCAGGTCGTCCGCCGCGATCGCCTGGCCGAGCGGGATCTCGTGCGTGCGGCAGGGCGCGTCGCGGGCGTCGCGCTCGACGATCCGGTCGACCGCCATGCGCGCCATGCGCCGCCAGGTCGTCAGCTTTCCGCCCGTGATCGTGATCATCCCGCTGCTCGTCTCGTACAGCTCGGCCTTGCGCGAGATGTCGACCGACTTCTTCGGGTCGCCCGTCGAGATCAGCGGGCGCACGCCGGCGAACGCCCCGCTGAGATCGGCCGGCGTGAGGCTCGTGGCGAAGAACGCGTTGGTCGCCTCGAGCAGGTAGTCGATGTCCTCCGACGCGGGGCGGATGTGGTCCAGCGGGCCGTCGCCGTAGTCGTTGTCGGTCGTTCCGATCAGCGTCGAACCCAGCCACGGGAGGGCGAAGATCGAGCGCCCCTCGCCCGCGGGCACGATCGCACCGTCGCGCAGGGGGAGCAGCTCGGAGGAGATCGTGACGTGCGTTCCCCGGCTCGGCGCGATCCGCGGGACCTCGGCCTCGTCGTGCAGCTCGTCCGGGCGCAGGCGGTCGGCCCAGACGCCGGTGGCGTTGACGACGTTGTCGGCGTGCACGTCGAAGACCTCGCCGGTCTCCTGGTCGCGCAGCCGCACCCCGCGTGCGCGGGCGGCCTCCTCGACGAGCTCGGTGACCTGCAGCCTGTTCGCGCAGACCGCGCCGAAGCGCTCGGCCTCGGCCAGCACGGTCAGGACGAGCCGCGCGTCGTCGGTCTGGCAGTCGTAGAAGAGGTAGCCCGACGTCGGCTTGCGCGAGGCGAGCGCGGGCAGCCGCTCGACGACCTCGTCGCCGCCGATGATCCGGTGGCGCTCGGGCGCCCAGTCGCGGAACTGCTCGTCCTCGTCGTCACCGCGCCGGCGCCGGCCGCGCAGCTTGTCGACCGCCATCACGTCGTAGAGGTTGAGGCCCACGCCGACCAGGCGGTCCAGCTTCTGCCCCTCGAAGGCCGGGACGACGAGCGGCAGCGGACGGACGAGGTGCGGGGCGAGCTTGACCATCAGCTGGCGCTCCAGCAGCGCCTCGCGCACGAGGCCCAGGTCGAAGTTCTGCAGGTAGCGCAGGCCGCCGTGGACGAGCTTCGACGAGCGGCTCGAGGTGCCCGAGGCGAAGTCCGCCTGCTCGACGAGCGCCACCGAGTAGCCGCGGCTCGCGGCGTCGAGTGCCACCCCGGCACCCGTGATGCCGCCACCGACGACGACGACGTCGAACCGGTCGGAGCGCAGCGCGGCGAGAGCCTGGTCGCGGGAGATCATCGAGGGCGGAAGTGTCGCAGGCCCGCGGGGCGGGACGGGCCGGCACCCCGCGCGAGTCGCTGGCGCGCCGAACGTCGTGCGCTTCTTCCGCGCGCACGGGACGGACCCGGCGCTCGCCCCCGGCTACCGCGCGCCGGCGCGCGGGCGCGTCCAGCGCTCGCGCTCGCGATCGAACGCGTCCCAGTCGACCGGCGGCGGGCCCGCCGGCTCGGCATCCTCGTCCGGTCCGCGGCCCGCGTCGGCGCGCAGCAGGTGCGCGGCGAGGGCCAGCAGGCACACACCGGCGGTGATGACGAGCATGCCGATCGCGCGGTGGTGGGCCGTCGTGGCGGCGAACCCGCACGGCAGCGAGGCGAGGCCGGCGGCGAGCAGCAGCACGGTCGGCACGGCGTGCCGGCGGTGCGCGGCCGGGCCCGCGAAGCCCCACGCGACCGCCGAGCCCATCAGGCCCAGAAGCGCCAGCACCGCAGGAAGGGGCATCGCCATGCCCCGCAAGGATGACGGATCGCTAGAGCGCCGCCAACTCGGCCGTGATCTCCGCGACGCTGGCCTTGGCGTCGCCGAACAGCATCGAGGTCATCGGCTCGTAGTAGAGCTCGTTCTCGATGCCGGCGAAGCCGGGGTTCATCGAGCGCTTCAGCACGATCACGCTCTTGGCCTCGTTGACGTTGAGGATCGGCATGCCGTAGATCGGCGACTGCGGGTTCGTGTTCGCGGCCGGGTTCGTGACGTCGTTGGCCCCGATCACCAGCGCGACGTCCGTGCGCGAGAACTCGGGGTTGATGTCGTCCATCTCCTTGAGCTGGTCATACGGGACGTCGGCCTCGGCCAGCAGCACGTTCATGTGTCCCGGCATGCGCCCCGCGACCGGATGGATCGCGTACTTGACCTCCACCCCGCGCTTCTCCAGCGCGCTGGCCAGCTCCTTGACGGTGTGCTGGGCCTGCGCGACCGCCATGCCGTAGCCGGGGACGATCACGACCTGACGCGCGTAGGCCATCTGGATCGCCGCGTCCGCCGCCGAGGTGGCGCGCACCGTTCCGGCGTGCTCGCCGGCGCCCTGCGCCCCG
>DATCDC010000118.1:0-18586 GCA_036510915.1 Solirubrobacteraceae bacterium
AGCCGCTGGAGGAGATCGCGACGCCGCCGGCGCCCGTGAGCCGCACGCGGCGGGCGACGGTCAGGCTCGTGAGGTCGAGGATCGCCACGCGGCGGCGGTCGAGCAGCACGAGCGCGCGCAGTCCGTCGGGCGCGACGGCGATCGCCCGCGGCGCGGCGCCGGCGCCCAGCGCGATCGTCGCCAGGCGGGTCGGCGCCGGGATCGTGCCGAGCACGTCGACCGCGCCGCGGCGCCCGGCCAGCAGCCGCGAGCCGTTCGGCGTCGTCGCCAGCGCGAGCGGCGCACCGGTGAGCGTCGTGCTCGCGGCGACCGTGCGGCCGGCGAGATCGACGGTGACGACGCGGCGCCCGGACGCGACGTACCCGCGCGCCCCGTCCGGTGCCGCCGCGACGGCGCTCGTCGCACCGCCGACGACCACGCGCCCGCTGACGGCGTTCGTCGTGACGTTCACGAACGTCAGCGCGCCGCCGCCCGCGACGAGGGCGTCGCGGGCGGGCGCACTCGCCGGGACGGCGAGCGCGACAACGAGCGGGCCGAGGACGGCGAGGAGCGGGCGCGGCATCTACCTCATCCAACCAATCGCGGCGGCGAAGGTTGCGGATAGGGTTCGCGCGCATGCCGCCGACCCCGCGCCCCACGCTGCTGCGCCCCGGCGTCCTCGACGGGGTCGTGCTCGTCCACGCGGGCGGTGCGGAGCACATCGCCGCCGCCTGCGGGGTGCTCGGCGCGCGCACCACGGCCCTGGACGCCGACCTGCTCGACGAGGAGGCGACGATCACCGCGGCGCAGGCGCTCGCCGGCGCGGACATGCTCGTCTGCGACACCGGCGCGGCCTTCCGCGAGAAGGGCGGGACGCCCGTCGCGCTCCAGCAGGCGCTGCAGCGCGCGTGGAACGCGACGCGCAGCGTCGTGAACGCGGCCCAGCGGCCGGACGGCGGCGGGCGCGTCGTGCTGATCGCGCCGCGGCCGGGCGACGGCCCCGAGGCGGGCGCCGCGCGCGCCGCGCTCGAGAACCTCGCGCGGTCGACCTCCGTCGAATGGGCGCGCTTCGGTGTGCGCGTCATCGCCCTCTGGCCCGGCGAGGGCACCGGCGACGACGTCGTCGCCGACCTCGTCGGCTACCTCGCCTCGCCGGCGGGCGGCTACTTCTCCGGCTGCGTGCTCGAGCTGGGGGTGCTCGCCGGCCCGAGCGCCAGCTCATAGATCCGCCAGTCGCCCGCCACCGCCGGGGTGCGGTCGTAGACCTTCTGCGCGCGGTGGTTGTCCAGCGCCGTCTCCCAGACCAGCGTGCGCGCCCCGTGGTCGCGGGCGCGGTCCGCGCACGCGCGGATCAGGTCGTCCGCCACACCGGTGCCGCGCGCGGCCGGATGCACGAACAGGTCGTTCATCACGCCGACCCGCCCGGTGTCCAGCGTCTGCCAGCTCCAGAAGATCGTCGCGAAGCCGACCGCGCGCCTGTCGTCGCGGTCGCGGGCGATCAGCTGGAGGCCGTCGTGCACGGGGTCGGCGATCAGCGCGCGCGACAGCGCCAGGAGGTCCTCGTTCGTGGGGGCGACCGCGTAGAACTCGCAGTAGCCGCGCATCAGCGGGAGGAGCTCCTCGACGTCCTCCTCCCGCACCTGCTCGATCGTGTGGCTCATGCCGCGTGCCTCAGGTCGTCATCCCGGTGAACTGGCCGCCGGTGATGTTCAGCACCTGCCCGTGGACGTAGTTGCTCCAGGGGGAGGCGAGGAAGAACACGCCGCCGGCGGCCTCCTCGGGCGTTCCGGGGCGGCCGAGCGGGATGAGCATCGCGGCCATCCCGCGCATCTGGTCCGGGATGCCGAGCTGGACCTTCTCGCCGTCGATCTCCATGACGTTGTCCTCGACCTTGGAGGCCGTCAGGCGCGTCTCGATCCAGCCGAACGCGACGGCGTTGCAGTTGACCTTGAACTGGCCCCACTCCTTGGCGAGCGTCTTGGTCAGGCCGACGACCGCGCTCTTGCCCGCGGAGTAGTTCGCCTGCCCGGCGTTGCCCATCGTGCCGGAGATCGAGGAGACGTTGATGATCTTGCGGAACACCTCGACGCCCTCCTCCTTCTCCTGCTTGGCGGGCTCACGCAGGTACGGGGCGGCCTCGCGGATGATCCGGAACGGCGCGATGACGTGGATGTCGAGCATCCGCTGGAACCAGTCGTCGCTCATCTTGTGGATCGGCGCGTCGAGCGTGTAGCCGGCGTTGTTGACGATGATGTCGATCTTCCCCCAGGCGTCGATCGCCGTCCGGACGAGCTCGCCGGGGGCGCTCGGCTTCGTCAGGTCGCCGGCGTAGACGGTCGTCTCGCCCGCGATCTCGCTCGCCGTCTGCTGCGCGACGTCGCCGTCGAGGTCGTTGATCACGAGCCTGGCGCCGTGCTCGCTGAGCAGCTCGGCCGTCGCGCGTCCGATGCCGCGCGCCGAGCCGGTGACGATCGCCACCTTGTCGTCGAGGACTCCCATTGCCGTCTCCTGAGATCGATGGTCGAGGTGCCGGCGGATCCTATGGAACGCGCGCGGGCCCCGGTCTCCCGGGGCCCGCGGTGTCCGTGGCGGTGCGCTGAGCGGCTAGTTGTCCCAGCCGTGGCGCGAGGTGTCCCCCCGGACCACCTCCCACGTCGGGTTGTCGCCGTGCTGCTGGGTCCAGAACAGCCGCCAGCCGTCGTGGAAGAGCGACGGGACCTTGGCGCCCAGGATCCCCCAGCGGCTCGCGTCGCCGTCGGAGGCGTGGATGCCCGTGATCTCGTTGTCGCCCTCGTTGCCGGCGACGAGCGGGCCGCCGGCCGAGTCGAGCGTGGCGGACGGGTCGCGGCCCTCGGCGATGAAGCGCACCGGGTCCGGGGCGCCCGTCGCCGAGTAGTCGACCCGCGTGTCGAAGACGTACGCAGAGTCCAGCGCATTGCGCTGCGTGTGCAGCGTGTCGCCGGCGTCCTCGACGAACGTCACCTTGTTGCGCGACAGGAACGTCACGTTGTCCAGCCCGGCGTGGGCCTGGTCGCCCTTGTAGAACAGGCGCAGCGTGCCGGTGTCGGCCGACGGCGAGGCCTGGTCGAGTCGCTGGATGCCGCCGAACCCACCGAGGTCGGGGATCGCCTGCGAGCGGTTGTCCGTGTCACCCGTCTCGTCGAACAGGAACGTGCGGAACCCGGTGCCCGGCTGGAACTGCCCGTTCTCCGGGCGCTTGAACGGCGTCGCCTTGGCGGTCTTCGCGGCGGCGTTGGCGTTGAACGGCGTCGTGCCGTCGACGGCCGTGTCGTGGAGCGTGACCCACTTCGTCGTGAACGTGTGGCCGTAGGTGTGCAGGTCCTGCGTGTCGCCGGAGGTGATGTCGACGTCCGCCTGGGCGCCCGTCGGCTTACCGGTCGACGGGCCGTTGAACGCGATCGGCTGGCCCGGGCTGCGCAGCGACTGCACCTGCAGGGCCTGCAGCTTGCCGCCCTGGGTCAGGTCGGTCGGGTCGACCGGCTTGAAGCGGTAGATGAAGCTGTTGGGCTGCTTGGCGTTCGGGTTCTGCGCGCCGTTCTGCCCGCCGACGTCCTCGACGATCCAGAGGTTGCCGGCCGAATCGTTCTGAATGCCCTCGTAGCCGCCGACGCCCAGGATCCCCTGGAGGTTCACGACCGTCGACGGGACATCCGTCGTCGCCTGCCAGACGCCGCCGGTGGTGAGGCTCTCGGAGGTGAACAGCAGGCGCTTGGCCCACGGGTCCCACGTGGAGCCGTCGATGTTCGGCAGCGGCGTCGTGCCGTTCTGCTCGGTGGTCGCGAGCAGCGTCACGCGGTGCGCCGCGTCGGCATCGAGGTTGATGCGGGTGATGTAGCCGGGGCTGCCGGTCTCATGCCCCTGGAAGAGGAAGTGGCTGCCGTAGTCGTAGTTCGGGTCGCCGCCGGTCTGGCCGTAGAGGCGCAGGTAGGTGTTCTTGTCGGGCTCGGTCTTGTTCGCCTCCTGGCCGGTCGGCTGGAGCGGGACGAACGGGGCCTGCGCCGAGCAGTCCGACGAGCCGGGCACGTGGACGTCGTAGCCGTAGTACTGCACGCACGGGGCACCGTTCTCGAGCTTCGTGGAGCCCTGCGCGACGGTGTACTCCGTCAGGCCCGGGGACAGGACGTTCCCGAGCGTGATGCCCGGGGTCTTGGGCTGCGCCGGGACCGAGGCGAAGTCGGTCGGGTCGCCGGGCCATGCCGAGACGACGCCGGTCGTGATGCCGGCGACCGCCATCGCGCCGGCCGCCAGCGCCGCGGCGCTGCGGGTGCGGATGCGCATCTGGTGAGTCCTCCCAGGGGGTGGTTGATGGACACCCGCATCCCAGACGACCCCGGCGCGTGGCGTGTCACCTGCCTGTCACCGTCGTGTGACGAGAGTGAGAAGGCTTGTGACCGTCCTGTGAACGATGTGCGAAGCGGACGCCCTACAACCCCATCGTGCGTCCGAGGATCTCGCGCATGATCTCGTCGGTGCCGCCGCCGATCGGGCCCAGGCGCGCGTCGCGCGCGGCGCGCTCGATCCCGTACTCCTTCATGTAGCCCGCGCCGCCGTGGATCTGCAGGCACTCGTCGGCGACCTCGAACGCGGCGCGCTGCGTCAGCAGCTTGGCCTTGGTGACCTCCTGCAGCGCGTCGTGGCCCTCCACGAACAGGCGCAGCGCGTGGTAGGTCAGGCTGCGTCCCGCCTCGATCGTCGTCGCCATCTCGGCGAACTTGTGGCGTGTCACCTGGAACTTGCCGATCTGGCGGCCGAAGGCCTCGCGCTCGAGCGCGTACCGCAGCGTGCGATCGAAGCACACCTGCATCGCGGCGACGGCGCCGAGTGCCATGGAGAGGCGCTCCCACTGGAAGTTGGCCATGATGAGCTTGAATCCGCCGTGCAGCTCCCCGAGCAGGTTCTCGCGTGGGACGAAGACGTCGTCCATCGCGATCAGCGCGGTGTCGGACGCGTGCCAGCCGAGCTTCTCGATCTTCTCGGCGGTGTAGCCGGGCTGGTCGGTGTCGACGAGGAAGAACGAGATGCCGCCGTGGCCGCCCTCGGGCGTCGTCCGGACGGCCATCACGACGTAGTCGGCGCGCACGCCGTTCGTGATGAACATCTTCGACCCGTTGAGGATCCAGCCGCCGTCCACGTCCTCGGCGTGCGTCTTCAGGCCCGCCACGTCGGAGCCGGCGTCGGGCTCGGTGATCCCGAGCGCGGCGATCTTCTCGCCGGCGATCGACGGGACGAGGTAGCGCCGCTTCTGGTCCTCGGTCCCGAACTTCCAGACCGGCGGCGTGGCGATCGTGATGTGCGCGCCGAGGCCGGCGGCGACGCCGCCCGACCCGCAGCGCGCCAGCTCCTCGGCGAGCACCGCATCGTGGAGGTAGTCGCCGCCCTGGCCGCCGTACTCGATCGGGTACTTCAGGCCCAGGAAGCCGAGCTCGCCCATCCGCGGGAACAGCTCGCTCGGGAACCAGCGAGCGTCCTCCCACTCGTCGGCGTGCGGCAGCAGTTCGTGCTCGACGAAGCGCCGCAGCGACGCGCGCAGCTCCTCGTGCTCCTCGGTGAACGGCGGCAGCATGCGCCGTTGCGCGGGCGGCGCGGGAATGCCCTTCGGGACGGTGCTCACAGCTTCTTCTTCAGCATGCCGAACACGTTGCGGATGACCTCTTTCTGAATCTGCTTGCCATCGCGGCTGTTGAGGAAGTTCCCGAGCACGGCGGCGCCGCCGGCGACGGCGGTCGCCGCCTCCTTCTTCACCGCCGGCGCCGGCGCGTCGGCCTGCCCGGTCGCGGTCGCCTGCGCCCCGGCGAGCGCGGCCTGCACGCGCGCGGCGAGCATCTCGCGCGCGCTCTGGGCGTCCACGCGTGTGCCGTAGGTCGTGTACAGCGCGGAGGCCTTGGCCGCGCCCTCGACGTCGGGTGCGGGCGCCATCGCGGACACGGGGCCGGGGAGCTTGCTGTGCACGACCGGCGTCGGGACGCCCTTCTCGTCGAGGATCGTGACCGCCGCCTCGCCGATGCCCATCGAGGTCAGCAGCGTCTCGAGATCGTAGAAGTCCGACCGGGGGTAGGTCTTCACCGCCGCGCTGAGCGCCCTCTGGTCGTCCGGCGTGAACGCGCGCAGCGCGTGCTGGATGCGGTTGCCGAGCTGGCCCAGGACGTCGGAGGGGACGTCCTTCGGGCTCTGCGTGACGAAGAAGATGCCGACGCCCTTGGAGCGGATCAGCCGCACCGTCTGCGTCACCGACTCCAGGAACGCCTTGCCGGCGTCGTTGAACAGCAGGTGGGCCTCGTCGAAGAAGAAGACGATCTTCGGCTTGTCGAGGTCGCCGGCCTCGGGCAGCTCCTCGAACAGCTCGGCGACGAGCCACATCAGCACGGTCGAGAAGAGCTTGGGCTTGTCCTGCACCGCGGCGAGCTCGAGGCAGCTGACGATCCCGCGCCCGTCCGGGGCGGTGCGCAGCAGGTCCTTGATGTCGAACTGCGGCTCGCCGAAGAACTCGTTGCCGCCTCCGGTCTCCAGCCCGACGAGATCGCGCAGCAGCACGCCGACCGTCGCCTTCGAGAGCCCGCCGATGCCCTCCAGCTCGGCCTTGCCCTCGGCGGAGTCCAGGAAGGTCAGCAGCGCGCGCAGGTCGCTGAGGTCGAGGATCGGCAGGCCCTTGGTGTCGGCGTAGTGGAAGACGAGCCCGAGGCTCGACTCCTGGGTGTCGTTCGAGCCCAGCACCTTGGCGAGCAGGGTCGGCCCGAAATCCGAGACGGTCGCGCGGATCGGGACACCGGGCCCCAGGCCGCCGATCGAGAGGAACTCGACCGGAAATGCGGCCGGCGCGTAGGGGATGCCGAGCTCGGCGTCGCGCGCTGCCGCGGGGCCGCCTGCGGCGCCGGCGACGGCCAGACCGGAGACGTCGCCCTTGATGTCGGCCACGAACACGGGCACGCCCTGGGCGGAGAGCTGCTCGGTGATGCCCTGGAGCGTCTTCGTCTTGCCCGTGCCCGTCGCTCCGGCGACGAGCCCGTGGCGGTTCATCATCTTCAGCGCGATCTGGACCTTCGCGTCCTGGGCGACGGCCCCGTCGTGGACCCCGCGGCCGAGGTCGACGGAGGCTCCGTCGACCTCGTACGCCGCGGCGATCGTCTGTGCGAAGTCCGGGGTGTCAGCCATGCCCCGGACCTTATCCGCGCCTGATGGCCTAGAGCCCGTACGAGCGCCCGATGACGTCGAGCATGATCTCGTCCGTGCCCGCGCCGATCCGGTTGAGGCGCATGTCGCGCCAGACGCGCTCGACGCCGTACTCCTTCATGTAGCCCGCGCCGCCGTGGATCTGGATGCACTCGTCGGCGACCTCGACCGCCACGCGCGAGGCGTAGAGCTTGGCCATCGAGATCTCGCGCACCGGGTACTCGCCGTTCTGGAAGCGCCACGCCGTCATGTACACGAGCTGGCGGGCGGCCTCGATCTTCGTCGCCATCTCGGCGAACTTGTGGCGGGTCACCTGGAACTTGCCGATCTGGCGGCCGAACGCGGTGCGCTCGAGGGCGTACTGCAGCGTGCGCTCCATGCACAGCTGGGCGCCCGAGACGCAGCCCGCCGCGCCGATCAGGCGCTCGCCCTGGAGCTCCCACATGATGTGGTAGAAGCCCTTGCCGACCTGGCCGAGCACGGCGGTGTCCGGGACGCGGACGTCCTGGAAGGCCAGCAGCGCCGTGTCGCTGGCGTGCATGCCGAGCTTCTCCAAGCGCTTCTCGCGGATCACCCCGGGGGCGTCCATCGGGACGAGGAAGAGCGTGAAGCCGTCGTAGCCGGCCTCGGGGTCGGTCTTCGTGACGAGCACGATCACGTCGGCGCGGTGGCCGTTGGTGATGTACGTCTTGGAGCCGTTGATGACGTAGTCGTCGCCGTCTTTGACGGCGCGCGTCTTGATGCCCGAGACGTCCGAGCCGGCGTCGGGCTCGGTGATGCCCAGGCAGAGGATCTTCTCGCCCTTGATCGCGGGGACGACCCATTCCTGCTTCTGCTCTTCGGTCCCGAAGGCGAGGATGGGCGGCATCGCCATGTCGGTGTGGACGGCGATCCCCATCGCCAGGCC
The DNA here is from genome assembly GCA_036510915.1 of Solirubrobacteraceae bacterium. Classification (GTDB taxonomy): domain Bacteria; phylum Actinomycetota; class Thermoleophilia; order Solirubrobacterales; family Solirubrobacteraceae; genus F1-60-MAGs163. Next base: position 8,075 of record DATCDC010000118.1, read on the forward strand.
GCCGGAGTTCGCGTGCGCGATCTCCTCGGCGAGCACGAGCGAGGTGTAGTAGTCGCCGCCCTGGCCGCCGTACTGCTCGGGCTTGTCGAGGCCGAGCAGGCCGAGCTCGCCCATGCGCGGGAAGACCGAGTCGGGGAAGGTCGTCTCCTCCCACTCGTCGGCATGGGGGGCCAGCTCCTTCTGCGCGAACGAGCGGATCGTCTCGCGCAGCTGCTCGTGCTCGTCGGTGAAGATGAAGTGCTTGCGCTTCGCGCCGAAGTCGGGCTTGAGGACCGACGAGGTGGTGGCCATGTGGCTGGGGACTCCTTGCGTGGCTGAGGTGGGCGGGACCGTAGCGGGCGCTTCCGGAAAAGTAAACAGTGGCACGTCCTACTTCCGGCGACACCGCGTGGCGCGGCGGCGTGTACCGTTGCCGCCCATGCCCGATCCGGTCCAGTACGCGGTCTCAGGCGGCGTCGCCACCATCAGTCTCGACGAGCCCGACTCGCGCAACGCGCTGTCCGACGAGCTGCTCGACGCCCTGCTCGAGGCCTTCGAGCGCGCACGCGACGAGGCGCAGGTGCGCGCCGTCGTCCTGACGAGCACGCACGCGACCGTCTTCTCGGCAGGCGGGAACCTCGGCGGGTTCGCCGCCGATGTGCCGCTTGCCCTGAAGTACCAGGGGATCGCGCGCTTCCCGCGGCTGTTCGAGCTGATCGGCACGCTCGGCAAGCCGACGCTGTGCGCCGCAAACGGGCACGTGCTCGCCGGCGCGCTCGGCATCGCGCTCGCATGCGACCTCGTCGTGGCGAAGGAGAGCGCGACGTTCGGCACGCCCGAGATCGGCGTCGGCGTCTTCCCGTTCATGATCATGGCGCTGATCTACCGCAACATCGGCCGCAAGGCGGCCAGCGAGCTGCTGCTGCTGGGCGAGCGCGTCGACGCCGCCGAGGCGCATCGCCTCGGCCTCGTCAACCGCGTCGTGCCCGACGCCGAGTTCGACGCCGCGGTCGCGGACTGGGCGGCGAAGCTCGCGGCGAAGTCGCCGCTGCTGATGCGGATGGGCAAGGACGCGATGTGGCGCCAGCAGGACCAGCCGCTGATGGACGCGCTCGACTACCTGCGCGGCCAGCTCGCGCTCGCCTTCTCGACCGAGGACATCCAGGAGGGCGTCAGGGCCTTCTTCGAGAAGCGCGAGCCCGACTGGAAGGGGCGCTGACGATGCTCCCCTCGGTCGTCGCCCTGCTCTGCCGCACCTCGGACCGCGACGGGTTCCGCGCCGACGGCGCGCGCGCCGTCGCGGAGGCGATCGCAGCGCACGCCGGTGTCGAGGCGCGCATGGTGGGGACTCCCGGTGAGCCGCGCGAGAGCGACTACGAGGAGGACCTGCGCGACGCGCGCGGCTGCCTGCTGGAGGCCGGCGGCCAGCTCTCCGACGCGCTCCACGGCGGGCGCTTCCCCGTCCTGACCGCGGGCGCCTGCTCGATCTGCGTGACGACGCTGCCCGCGCTCGCACGCGAGCGCCCCAACGCATTCGTGCTGTGGCTCGACGCCCACGGGGACTTCAACTCGCCGCGCACGACGCCCTCGCGCTTCCTGGGCGGGATGTGCCTGGCGGGCGCCTGCGGCGTCTGGGACGCCGGCTTCGAGGGGCCCCCGCTCGACCCCTCGCGGGTCGTGATGTGTGGCGTGCGCGACATCGACGGCGGCGAGCGCGTGCTGCTGGAGACGCACGGCGTCTCCGTGATCGAGCGCCCCAGCCGCCTGGCGGACGCGCTCGCCGGCCGCGAGGTGTTCGTCCATCTCGACGTCGACGTCCTGGACCCGAGCGTGATGCCGGGCATGGCCTTCCCGGCGCCCGGCGGATTCAGCGCCGCGGGCCTCACGCGCATGCTCGCGGACGTCGCGCGCGTGGCCACGGTGATCGGCATCGAGGTCACCGGCTGCCCGAGCGCCGAGGCGGCGCAGACCGTCGCGCCGGTGGTGGTGGCCGTGCTGCCCGCGCAAGGTGGGCAGGAGTAGGCAGGAGTGGGCAGTAGTACGTTCCGCTTCCATGAGCACGCCCGACGCCGCCGCCCCGAGCATCCTGCGCCCGCTCGTCGAGGAGCTGCATGCGCGCCGCGCGCACGCCGCGCTCGGCGGGGGCGAGGAGAAGATCGCCCGCCAGCACGCCGCCGAGAAGCTGACCGCGCGTGAGCGGATCGCGCTGCTCGTCGACGAGGGGACGTTCAGCGAGCTCGGGATCCACGCGGGCATCCACTACTCGGTGCGCGGCCTGGAGGACAAGGACGCGCCCGCCGACGGCGTGATCACCGGCTACGGCAAGGTCGACGGGCGGCTCGTCGCGATCTGCGCCTACGACTTCACCGTCATGGCCGGCTCGATGGGCATGACCGGCGAGATCAAGGTCGCGCGCCTGCGCGAGCTCGCCCTGACCAAGCGGATGCCGTTCATCTGGCTGCTGGACTCGGCGGGGGCGCGGATCCAGGAGGCCGTCGGCTCGCTCTTCGCCGGCTCGGGCCACCTCTTCCGCGAAGAGGTGATCATGAGCGGCGTCATCCCGCAGGTCGCCGCGCTGATGGGGCCGTGCGCCGCCGGCACCGCATACATCCCGGGCCTGGCGGACTTCGTCCCGATGGTCAAGGGCCGTGGCTCGATGGCGCTCGCCGGCCCGCATCTCGTGCGTGCCGCCGTCGGGGAGGAGGTCACGCAGGAGGAGCTGGGCGGCTCGCGCGTGCACTGCCGCAAGTCCGGCGTCGGCGACCTCGAGGTCGGCTCCGACGAGGAGTGCATCGAGCGCATTCGCCAGTACCTCTCGTACATGCCCAGCAACTGCGAGCAGCCGCCGCCGATCCGCGCGACGGACGACCCGGTCGACCGCGGGGACGAGGGGCTGCTGGACGTGCTGCCGGAGTCCAACCGCAAGCCCTACGACATGTACGAGGTCATCCGCCGGATCGTGGACGACGGCGAGCACTTCGACATGAAGCCGCAGTTCGCCAAGACGATCATCACGTGCTTCGCGCGCTTCGGCGGGCGCCCGGCGGGCATCGTCGCCAACCAGCCGCGCCAGCTCGGGGGCATCCTCGACAACGACTCGGCCGACAAGGCCGCGCGCTTCGTGAACCTCTGCAACGCCTACGGGATTCCGCTCGTGTTCCTGATGGACGTGCCGGGCTTCATGGTCGGCTCGAAGGTCGAGGAGGCGGGCATCATCCGCCACGGGGCGAAGATGCTCTACGCCGTGTCGAACGCGACCGTGCCGAAGGTCACCGTGGTCCTGCGCAAGGCCTACGGCGCGGGCTACTACGTGATGAACGGCCGCGCCTACGAGCCGGACCTGATCGTCGCCTGGCCGAGCGCGGAGATCAGCGTCATGGGCGCCGAGGGCGCCGTCGAGATCGTCATGCGCCGCCAGGTCGAGGAGGCCGACGACCCGGCCGCCAAGAAGCAGGAGCTGATCGAGGCCTACCGCAAGATCATCGACGTCTACATCGCGGCGCGCAACGGCATGATCGACGACGTCATCGACCCGCGCGAGACGCGCCCGGTCATCTGCCGCGCGCTCGAGATGGCCGAGGGCAAGCGCATCGAGCGCCCGTGGAAGCGCTCGGGCGTCGTGCCGGTCTAGGGCCTACTTCTCGTTCTGCGCCGCGACGGCGCGCACGTCGAGGTCGGCGAGTGTCAGCGGGTGCGCCGGCGGGTCGGGCAGGACAAGGCTCACGTGCGGCTCGAGGTCGAGACCGACGTGCAGCAGCTCGCCGGGCTGCAGCGCCTGCCAGTCGGCCTCGCCCATGCGCTCGCTGGCGACGGCGATCCCGGGGGCGGGCAGATCGACGCCGAAGCGCAGGCGGTGGCGGCGGTCGTGCCGGGTGGGGAGGTGCACCTCGCGCTCGTCGAGCCAGAGCAGGTCGTGGGTGTCGGGGTAGCGCAGCGCCCAGAGGCCGTCGGACGTCGCGAGCAGGATGTTCAGCGCGTAGAGCGGCAGCTCGGCCGCGATCCACGAGGTCGCCGCGACGAGCCCGGCGGTGACGTCGCCGTCGTGCTCGTCGATCTCCTGGGTGACGAGCGCGAAGACGCGCTCGGAGTCGGTCTCGCCGCCGATCAGCGCGCGGTACTCGGGCCGCAGCCGCGCTTCGAGCTCGTCGAGCCCGTGCACCACGCCGTTGTGGGCGAAGATCCGGTCGTGCTGGACGAACGGGTGCGTGTTGCGCTCCAGGTCCTCGCCGTTGGTCGCGAAGCGGATGTGCGCGACGAAGATCTTCGACCGCAGCTCGTGCGCCTCCTGCGTGAAGCGCCGGTCCAGGTAGGCCGCCTTCGCGCGCCGCACGACCTCCGCGCGGTCGTGCTCGGAGAAGGTGCCGATCCCGTAGCCGTCGGGCTCGCGGCGGCTCTGGACGGCGAGGCTGTCGTCGGTCTCCAGGAAGCCGAACGTCGCGGGGTAGGGCTGGGCGGAGATGCGGGCGAAGAGGCGGCACATGACGCGAACCTACGGCGCGGTCACGCGAAGCGCCGCTCCTCCCACCACGGGAAGAAGTCGGGCATGTCGGTGCTGACGCGCAGCGGGAAGTCCGCCGGCCGCTTCTCGAGAAAGGACATGACGCCCTCGACGGCGTCCGGCGAGGCGCCGCGCGAGGCGATCGCGCGCGAGTCGACCTTGTGCGCCTCCATCGGGTGGTCGGCGCCGGCCATGCGCCAGAGCAGCTGGCGCGTCAGCGCGATCGACACCGGCGACGTGTTCTCCACGATCTCGGCCGCCAGCGCGTAGGCCGCGGGCAGCAGCTCCTCGGGCTCGTGGACGCTGCGCACCAGTCCGCCCGCGAGCGCCTCCTGCGCGTCGAAGACGCGCCCGGTCATCGTCCACTCCAGCGCCTGGCCGATGCCGACGATGCGCGGCAGGAACCAGCTCGAGGCGGCCTCGGGGACGATCCCGCGCCGTGCGAAGACGAGGCCGAAGCGCGCGTCGGCCGAGGCGAGCCGCATGTCCATCGGCAGCTGCATCGTCACGCCGACGCCGACCGCCGGGCCGTTGATGGCGCCGATCACCGGCTTGAGGCACTCGAAGATCCGCAGCGTGACGAGCCCGCCGCCATCGCGGTGGACGTCCTGGGCGCCGGCGGCGTAGCTGAACGTCTCGCCGCCGCCGGAGAGGTCCGCGCCCGCGCAGAAGCCGCGCCCGCGGCCGGTGACGACCACCGCGCGCACGTCGTCGTCGGCATCGACGAGGTCGAACGCTGCGAGCAGCTCGCGCGCCATCGTGGCGGTGAACGCGTTGAGCTTCTCGGGGCGGTCGAGGGTGATCGTCGCGATGTGATCGGCGACGTCGTAGCCGATGTGCTCGAAGGCGGCGGGGTCGGTCATGGGCCGGAATCTATGGCTCGGGCGCGCCCGCGGCGCTCAGGCGGGCCGGCGCACCGTCCGCGCCGCGATGCCGCGCTGGTTGCGTGAGATCGCGACCAGGCGCAGCGCAGCGCCGTTGGCGCCGGCGAGCGTGAGCGCGGCGGGGGAGAGGCGCAGCTTCGCCGTCACCGTCTGCCCGCCGTCGGCGTCGAACGGCGCGGTACCGAGCAGCGTGCCGCGCCGAGTGCGCACGCGCACGCGGCCATCACAGAGCCCGGCGGCCTTGGGGCAGCTCACCTGGATGCGCAGGGTGCGGCGCAGCAGGCGCACACCGGCGATCCGCACGGGAGTGCCCGAGGCGGCGCCCGTGGCGCCGGGCGGGCCGGCGGGCCCGGTGGGGCCGGTCGCGCCCGTGGCGCCGGCCGCGCCCGTCGCGCCCGCGGGGCCCTGGGGACCCACGAGGCTCGGCGGGGAGGGCGCGGTCGCCGTCGAGGAGGCGATCGAGAAGTCGTCGACGAGGAACCCCCTGCCGGCGTTCGCGCCGGCCGACGGCTGCGTCGAGAGCCGGAACAGCACGTTGTCGGTGAGCGGCACGAGGTTCCCGCCGCCCGCCGCCTCGTCGTCGTTGCGCGAGTAGTTCTCCCAGCTCGAGCCGACGACCTTGGGCGTGGTCATGTCGTCGACGTAGACCTCGACGGTGTCGTTGTTCGGGCCCGGCACGGTGTACATCACGAGCTTGAGGCGGTGGGGCTGCGTGCGGTCGAGCCCGCTGACGACGTCGTGCGTGACGAAGTCCACGTGGAAGGCGCCAGTGTCGTACGTCACGGACGGGCTGGGGACGTCGACGAAGTCGACGGCGAGCCCGCTCGGCGTGTCACGCAGACGCACGAAGCTCATGCGCGCCCCGTCACCGCGATCGGGGCTGGCCGTGATCGCGAGACCCGGCTGGAACGCGCCGGGGGTGGCGGAGGCGAACGAGAAGTCCATCTCGAAGCGGTTCTGCAGCGTCCCGGACGGGTTCGTGTAGCCGGCCCCGACGGAGGTCGGCTCGCCCACGGGATCGCTCAGGGACGGGCTGAACGTCTGGTCGCCGAAGCTCCCCGACACCGTCGAGTTCGTCAGGCGCAGGCTCCGGGTCCCGAACGCCGCCGGGGCGGCGAGCGGCGGGCTGAACGCGGCGTTGTCGGACACCGCGACCTCGTAGGCCCCGGTCTTCTGCCAGCCCTGCTGGCCGTTCACGTCACCGGGGGCGAAGCCGGACTCGAAGTTCGTGGCGTACGTGTCGGCCTGCGCCGCCTGCGCGGCCCCGAGCAAGGCGGCGACGAGCAGCAGGAGGAGCGTGATGCGGGTGCGATGCATCGCTCGATGGTGACGGGCCGCGCGGTCGCGACGCGCCGCCACGGAGCACGCATCGCGCTGGGATGCGCCTGCCGGACGGCGCGCACCGGCGTACCCTGACGGGACCATGACGCTGACCGGCACGGACCTGAAGACCATCGGCCACTGGATCGCCGGTGCGCCCGAGACGACGGCGGAGCGCTTCGGCGACGTCCACGACCCGGCGACCGGCCAGGTCACCGCGCGCGTCGCGTTCGCCACCGAGGCCGACGTCGACCGCGCCGTGCGCGCCGCGCGCGACGCGTTCGGCGGCTGGAGCGCGGCCTCGCTGTCCAAGCGCACGACGGTGCTCTTCCGCTACCGCGAGCTGCTGACGGCGCGCCGCGACGACCTCGCGCGAATCGTCACCGCCGAGCACGGCAAGACGCTCGACGACGCGCGCGGCGAGGTGCAGCGCGGCCTGGAGGTCGTCGAGTTCGCCTGCGGCATCGCGCACCTGATGAAGGGTGAGGCCTCCGAGCAGATCTCGACGCGCGTGGACTCCTCGAGCTTCCGCCAGCCGCTCGGCGTCGTCGCCGGGATCACCCCGTTCAACTTCCCGTCGATGGTCCCGATGTGGATGTACCCGATCGCGATCGCCTGCGGCAACGCCTTCCTCCTCAAACCGAGCGAGAAGGACCCGTCGGCGGCGGTCTTCATGGCCGAGTTGCTCGCCGAGGCCGGGCTGCCGGCCGGCGTCTTCAGCGTCGTGCAGGGCGACAAGGTCGCCGTCGACGCGCTGCTCACCCATCCCGAGGTCGACGCCGTGTCGTTCGTCGGCTCCACGCCGGTGGCGAAGTACATCTACGAGACGGCGACCGCGCACGGCAAGCGCGCGCAGGCGCTCGGCGGTGCGAAGAACCACGCGATCGTGCTGCCGGACGCGAACCTCGACGTCGCCGCCGACGCGATCGCCTCGGCGGCCTTCGGCAGCGCGGGCCAGCGCTGCATGGCGATCTCGGCGGTCGTCAGCGTCGGCGACGAGACGGCCGAGCGCCTCGCAGCCGCGGTCGTCGAGCGCGCCCGTGCGATGACCGTGGGTCCCGGCGCCGACGCGCAGAGCGAGATGGGCCCCGTCATCACCGCCCAGGCGCGCGAGCGCGTCGCCGACTACGTCGGCCGCGGCGCCGACGAGGGCGCCGAGGTGCTGCTCGACGGCCGGACGCTCGAGGTCGCCGGCCACCCGGACGGGTTCTTCGTCGGGCCGAGCATCCTGGACCGCGTGACGCCCGCGATGAGCGTCTACCGCGACGAGGTCTTCGGGCCGCTGCTCGTGCTGCTGCGCGCGGCCTCGTTCGACGAGGCGCTCGAACTCGTCAACGCCAACGAGTACGGCAACGGTGCCGCGATCTTCACCGCCGACGGCGGCGCGGCGCGCGAGTTCCGCCACCGCGCCACCGCCGGCATGATCGGGATCAACGTGCCGATCCCGGTGCCGATGGCCTACTACTCGTTCGGCGGCTGGAAGAGCTCCCTGTTCGGCGACCTCCACGTCCACGGCCGCGAGGGCGTCCTCTTCTACACCCGCGGCAAGGTCGTCACCGAGCGCTGGCCGCAGAAGGCCCACGGGGTCGACTACGGCTTCCCGGTCATGGACGCCTGAGCATCGCCTCGACGCCCAGTCGCCCATGACCTCGAGGGCCGGAGTTCCGCCTCGCGAGCGCTTGACGCCCTCGGGGGCAGGCGTCAGAGTGGGAAGTGGTACGTCCCACTTCCCACGGAGCGCCTCAGCGTGAGCCTCGAGCACCCGGTCATCATCACGTGCGCCATCTCCGGCGCGATCGCCAACCGCGAGCAGTGCCCGGCGATCCCGTACACGCCCGGGGAGTACGCGGCGGAGGCGCGGCGGATCGTCGACGAGGGCGGCGTGATGATCCACATCCACGCCCGCAGACCCGACGGCACGCCCTCGTACGAGATCGAGGACTTCCAGGCCATCACCGAGGCGATCAACGCCGAGGTCGACGACGTGATCATCAACTACTCGACCGGCACGATCGGCGTGCCCGTCGAGAAGCGCCTGGCGTACCTGCGGGCGCTGCGCCCCGACGTCGCCGCACTGAACATGGGCTCGATGAACTACGCGAAGTACTCGGCCTCGCGGCGCGAGTTCGTCTTCGACATGGTCTTCACGAACCCGTTCACGGAGATCATCGAATTCCTGACGGCGATGAACGAGCTCGGCATCAAGCCCGAGCACGAGTGCTTCGACGTCGGGCACGTCGGCAGCCTCGCGCCCCTGATCGACATGGGCGTCCTGAAGACGCCGCTGCACGTCGACTGCGTGATGGGCGTCGTCGGCGGCATCCCGCCGACGGCCCGCAACCTGGCGCTGATGGCCGACAACATCCCGGCCGGCAGTCACTGGGGCGTCGTCGGCATCTCGCGCGCACAGTGGATGCTGATCGCCTCCGCGCTGACACTGGGCGGCTCGATCCGCGTCGGGCTCGAGGACAACCTGTACCTGCCCGACGGGACCATGGCGCGCTCCAACGGCGATCTCGTCGCGAAGGCCCGCCAGATGACGCAGGACATCGGGCGCACGCCCGCGACGGTCGCGCAGGCCCGCGAGATCCTCGGAACACCGAAGCGCGCCACCGCCTGACCCCCGATCCCACCGCCAGGAGACACCACCATGAGCCTCCCGCTTGAGGGCATCCGCGTCCTCGACCTCTCCCGCCTGCTCCCCGGCGGCTTCTGCTCGCTGCTGCTCGCCGACTTCGGCGCGGACGTCGTCAAGGTCGAGGACCTCGGTATGGGCGACTACGTGCGCTGGTCGCCGCCCTACCACGACGGTGCCGAGGAGACCGCGAAGGGCTCGCTCTTCCTGTCCCTGAACCGCAACAAGACCTCGGTGCGCATCAATCTCAAGGACGAGGCCGGGCGCGCGGTGCTGCTGCGGCTGGTCGCCGAGGCCGACGTGGTGCTCGAGTCCTTCCGCCCGGGTGTGCTGGATCGCCTCGGCGTCGGCTACGAGGCGATGCGCGCCGTCAACCCGGGGATCGTCTACTGCGCGATCAGCGGCTACGGCCAGGACGGGCCGATGCGCGACCGCTCGGGCCACGACATGAACTACCTGGGCCTGATCGGGCTGCTCGGCCTGACGGGCGAGGCGGGCGGCCCGCCGGTGCAGGCCGCGGGGCAGATCGCCGACCTCGGCGGGGGCGGCCTGATGGCCGCGTTCGGGATCCTCGCCGCGCTCCATGAGCGCGAGCGCTCCGGCGCGGGCCAGCTCGTCGACGTCGCGATGGCCGACGGCGCGCTCTCGTGGCTGGCGATGGTCGCGGGCCAGTACCTCTGCGACGGGGTCGTCCCCGAGCGCGGCAACCAGCTGCTCGCGGGGAGCGTCATCTGCTACCGGCCCTACCAGTGCGCGGACGGCTGGGTCACGCTCGGCGCGCTGGAGCCGAAGTTCTGGCAGAACTGGTGCCGCGGCGTCGGCCGTGAGGACCTCATCGAGCTGCAGTTCTCCAAGCCCGACTCCGATGCGCACACCGCCGTCCAGGGCGTCTTCATGGAGCGCAGCCGCGACGAGTGGACGGCCTTCGCCGCCGAGCACGACTGCTGCCTGGAGCCGGTGCTCGGGCTCGACGAGGCGCTCGACTCGGAGCTCGTCGCGGCGCGCGAGATGGTCGTCGAGCTCGATCAGCCCGGTGCCCGGCGGCCGGTCCGCCTGCTGGGCCTGCCCGTGAAGTTCTCGCGCACGCCGGGTGACGCGAACCGGCTGCCCGGCCCCGCGCTCGGCGAGCACACCGACGCCGTCCTGCGCGCCGCCGGCTACGGCGCGGAGGAGATCGCCGCGCTCAAGGAGGCGGG
>DATCDC010000119.1:0-32387 GCA_036510915.1 Solirubrobacteraceae bacterium
TGGCGGGTCGAGGAAGACCAGATCGTATGCCTCACCGCGTTCGCGTGCGGTGCGCACCGCCGCTGCCGCGGGCAGCCGGCGCACCACGGCCTCCTCTGCGGAGAGGCCGAGCGCCGCGGCGTTGGCGCGGATGACGTCCGCCGCGCGCCACTCGCGCTCGACGAGCACGGCGCTCGCAGCACCGCGCGAGAGCGCCTCGAACGCGAGGGCGCCGGAGCCCGCGAAGAGGTCCAGGACACGCTCGCCCTCGAGCGGCCCGAGCATGGCGAACAGCGCCTCGCGGACCCGGTCGCTCGTCGGGCGCGTCCCCTCCCCCTGCGGCACGGCGATCCGCCGTCCGCCGAGCCTGCCGGCGACGATCCTCATCGGCCGGCCCGCGCCCTCACGCGGCGATCGCGATGCGCGAGACCTCGCCGTGCGCGTCGCGCAGCGCGTCCGCGAGCAGCACGTGCTCGGGAAGCTCGAGCCCCGGGTCGGCGTCGAGGATGTCGCGCGCCGCGGCCCGCGCGCGCTCGAGCAGCTCGCCGTCGCCCGGCATGACCGCGAAGCGGAACGCCGCCAGCCCCGACTGCCGCGTGCCGGTCAGCTCACCCTCGCCGCGCAGGCGCAGGTCGATCTCGGCCAGGCGGAAGCCGTCGGAGTGCTCGGACAGCGCCGCAAGGCGCTCGGACTGCTTGGGCCCGAACAGCAGGCAGAGCGAGCGATGCTCGCCGCGCCCGACCCGCCCGCGCAGCTGGTGAAGTTGGGAGATGCCGTAGCGCTCGGCGTCCTCGACGAGCATCACGGTCGCGTTGGGGACGTCGACACCGACCTCGATGACGGTCGTGGCGACGAGCACGTCGGTCTCCCCCGACGCGAACGCCCGCATCACCGCGGACTTCTCGGCCGGGCGCATCTGCCCGTGCAGCAGCGCGACGCGGAAGTCCACGAGCTCGCTCGCCGCGAGGCGCTCGTACTCGGCCGTCGCCGCGCGCGCCTGGAGTGCCTCGGACTCGGCGACAAGCGGGCAGACGACGTACGCCTGGCGGCCGGCGCGCAGCTCCTCGCGCATGCGCTCGTAGGCCCGCGAGCGCTCGCGCTCGCCCCCGGCGACGTGCGTGTCGATCGGCTGGCGCCCGCGCGGCAGCTCGCGCAGCTCGGTGACGTCCAGGTCGCCGTAGCCCAGCAGCGCCAGCGTCCGCGGGATCGGCGTCGCCGTCATGTGCAGCACGTGCGGCGCGAGTGTCGGGCCCTTGGCGTCGAGCGCGGCGCGCTGGCGCACGCCGAAGCGGTGCTGCTCGTCGACGACCACCACCGCGAGGCGGTCGAAGCGCACGTCGTCCTCGATCAGCGCGTGCGTCCCGACGACGAGGCCCAGCTCCCCGCTGGCGAGCTTGCCGATGGTGTCGGCACGGCGGGCGGCCGTCGTCGAGCCGGTCAGCAGCGCGGCCGGCACCGCCTCACCGGGCATCAGCGCCTGCAGCGTCGCGAAGTGCTGCTCGGCGAGCGTCTCGGTCGGCGCCATCATCGCCGCCTGGTGGCCGTGCTCGACGGCGCGCAGCATCGCGGCGAGCGCCACGACCGTCTTCCCGGAGCCGACCTCGCCCATCAGCAGCCGCTGCATCGGGTGGGGCTGGGCGAGGTCCTGGGTGACGCTCGCGATCGCGCGCTGCTGATCGCCTGTCGGGGTGAACGGCAGCAGTTCGGTCAGCCAGCGCTCCATCAGGCCGGCCTGCGGGCCGTCGCCGGCCCCTGCGAGCACCGCTGCGCCGACGGCGCCGCGGCGGTGGGCGCGGCGGCGCAGCAGGTCGAGCTGGACGAGCAGCAGCTCGTCGAACGCCAGGCGCCGGCGCGCGGCCTCCAGGTCGCCGCCGTGCGCAGCGAGCAGCGCCGCCGCGCGGCACGGCAGGCGGTGCCGCGCGCGCAGCCTCCCGGGCAGCGGCTCGACCGCCATCCGCGCCGCCGCCAGGTGCTCGCGCACCAGCGCGAGGATCTGCGTCGAGGAGAGCCCGTCGGTCGCCGGGTAGTGGGCCACCTGGCCCTGCCCGCCGACCCCCTCCGCCGTCTGCGCGTGCGAGATGACCCGGAAGCGGTTGCGCGCGTCGAAGGTGCCGTGCAGGACGAGCCGCGTGCCCGCCGGGTAGCGGCGCACGAGCCACGGCTGGTTGAAGAACGCCACCTTCATCTGGCCGGTCTCGTCGGCGACGACGGCCTCGACGATCGGGCGCATGCCGCGCCGGCGCACCGGGCGCGAGGCGATCGAGCGGACCTCGACGACGACCGTCGCCTGCTCGCCCTGGCCGAGCGCCCCGACGGCGCGTGCCTCGCGGCGGTCGCGCGGCAGGTGCTCGAGCAGATCGCCCACCGTCGCGATTCCCAGCGTGGCGGCGCCCTCGCGCTCCTTGTCGTTCGTCAGCCGCAGCGCCGCGCGCAGCGGCGCCTGCTGCGGCGCGCTCCAGGGCGCGCCGGCGAGCTGCTGCGCGCTCAGCGGCGCGGTGTCGGCGAAGGCGCAGGGCGGCGGCTGCACCGCGTCATGGTCCTTCACTCGGCGGACAACAGCCACCAGCGCGAGGGCTGGCCGCCGTCCCCGAACTCGAGCTCCACGTCGCCCGGGGCGAGCGCGACGATCTCGGCCTCGCCGAGTGGGGCGCCATCGCCGTGGATCACGGTGACGAGCTCGGCGTCCTGGGTGATCTGCTCGAGCACCGCGCGCAGCGTCTGGGCCGGCTCGCCCCAGGCGACGAGCTCGTCCCCGACGTAGCCGACGGCGTCGCCGACCGCGAATCGGCCCTGGACGTCGGCGCGCGCCGCCGGCGCGACCGCACCGGTGCGGACCTCGGTGAGCGCCTGCTCCATCAGCCCCGCGTTCTCCTCGGCGCCGCGGTCGGGAAGCAGCGCCAGGGCGGCGGCGAGCCCGGCCTGCTGCTCGGCCGAGGGGACGACGCGCACGGCCTTCTCGGACATCTCGGCCGCAGCCTGGGCGGCCATGAAGATGTTGCTGCTGTTCGGGAGCACGACGACCTGCTCGGCGGGGACCGCGTGGATGCCCGCCAGGATGTCGTAGGTCGAGGGGTTCATCGTCGCGCCGCCGTCGAGCACCTCGCAGCCGAGGTCGCGGAACATCGCGGCGATGCCCGCCCCGGAGACGATGGCCAGCACGCCGCAGCGCGGGTCGGCCGGGTACTGGGCGGCGTCAGCCTCCAGGCGGCGTTCGCGCTCGGCGATCTGCGCGTGCATGTCGGCGACATCGAGCCGCGAGACCTCGCCTCTGCCGTCGAACAGCGCGGTCGCCGCCTGCGGCTCGTCGCTGTGGACGTGGACGCGGAGCGTCAGATGATCGCCCACGACGAGCACGGAGTCCCCGACCTCCTCGAGCAGGCGCACGTAGTGCGCCGTGCCCGCGAGCTCGGCCCCCGGCGCAGCGGTGACCGCGAAGTTCGTGCAGAACCGGAACGTCGAGGACTCGTGCTCGGGGTGCGTGACGCGCGCGGGCGGGCGGTGGTGGGCCACCTCGGGCGCGCTCGTGCCGCGCAGCGCGGCCACGCAGCCGGCGAAGAGGACGACGACGCCGTAGCCGCCCGCGTCGACGACGCCGGCCTCGCGCAGGGCCGGAAGCAGCTCCGGCGTGCGGCGCACCGACTCCTCGCCGGCGTGCACGGCCTTCTCGAGCAGGTCGGCGATGCGCGCATCCTGCTCGGCGGGGTCGGCGTCGGGCGCCAGGCGCACGTCGCCGCCGTGGGCGAGCTCGGTCGCGATCGCGGCGGCCATGTCGCGCATGACCGTGAGGATCGTGCCCTCGGCCGGCTGGCGCACGGAGGCGTACGCGCGCTGGGCCGCGTGCGCCATCGCCGCGCCGACGAGCACCGGGTCGATCAGCTCGCCGGGTCTTGAGACGAGCTCCTCGGCCGCCCCGCGGATCAGCTGGGAGAGGATGACGCCGCTGTTCCCGCGCGCCCCGAGCAGCGCGGCACGTGCGACGGAGTCGACGATCTCCGTGCGCTCGATGTCCCCGAGCGCACCCTCGCCCTTGGCCTGCGCGAGGCGGTCGACCTCGGCGAGGCAGGCCTCGAGCGTGAGGACCATGTTGTCGCCCGTGTCGCCGTCGGCGACCGGGAAGACGTTCAGGTCGTTGATCTCCTCGCGGCGCTGCTCCAGGTGGACCAGCGCACCCTCGAGCGTCGCCCGAAACCGCGCAAGACTCGAAGAGGACTCAGGCACCGAGGAACAGCCTAGTGCGAGCGAGGTCGAACGTCAGCGCGCCCACTCCGACGCGACCGGGGCGGCCCTCAGGCTGCCCCGCTCAGGCTGCCTTGGTGACTTTCCCTGCTTTCAGGCAGCGGGTGCAGACGTTCTTGCGGCGCGGCGTGCCGTCGTCGAGGATCCGGACCTTCTGGAGATTCGGATTGAACCGCCGCTTGGTCGCGATCATCGAGTGGCTGCGGCTCTGCCCGAATGCCGGACCCTTCCCGCAGCTGTAACAGACCTTTGCCATGAGGCGCAGCAGTGTAGCGACCGAACGGCCGCGGGGGCTCAGACCCGCTCGGGATGCCGGGCGGGCTCGTGCGCGGGACGGCGCACGGGGCGCCGGTAGCCGCCGGCGATGCGACCGGGCTCGCGTAGGCGCACGCGGCTCGGCCGGGCGACCGGCAGCGGCAGCCCGCCACCGCGGGGAGCGGGCGGCTCGTCGCGCGGCTGCGGGCCGTCACGGCCGTCGTCGCCGCGCCACCAGCCGCGCAGGTCCGGGCGGTCCTCCTGGCCCTGGACGAGCAGCCAGACGAGCAGCAGCGTCCCGACGACGTGCACGACGACCGTCAGGAGGATCGCTGCATCCTTGGAGCCCATCACGATCGATGGTAGCGCGG
This sequence comes from Solirubrobacteraceae bacterium, assembly GCA_036510915.1. Taxonomy (GTDB): domain Bacteria; phylum Actinomycetota; class Thermoleophilia; order Solirubrobacterales; family Solirubrobacteraceae; genus F1-60-MAGs163. Next base: position 4,842 of record DATCDC010000119.1, read on the forward strand.
GCTCAGGCCTCCGTGGGGTTGCTGCGCGCCAGACGCTCGCGGACCGCGTTCAGCGCCAGCACGGCCTCCGCGGCGTGGCGCCCGGAGTCGCGCCTGCCGCCGCCGGAGCGCGCGAGCGCCTGCTCGAGCGTGTCGACCGTCAGCACACCGAACGCGCACGGCACCCCGGTGCGCAGCTGCACGTCCTGGATGCCGCGGGCGGCCTCCCCGCAGACGTAGTCGTAGTGGTCGGTCTCGCCGCGGATCACCGCGCCCAGGCACGCGACGCCGGCGTAGCGACCGGTCTGCGCGCACAGCTGGGCGGCCATCGGCAGCTCGAACGCGCCGGGAACGTCGTAGACGTCGGCCTCCCCTGCTCCGGCCTCGGCGAACGCCGCCTGGGCGCCGGCCACGAGCCGCTCCGCGAGGTCGGCGTAGAAGCGCCCGACGACGATCGCGTAGCGCCCTTCGGCGGCGCTCATCCGCGGTCCTCGTCGCGCGCGTCGCGGTCCTGCTCGCGCTCGGCGTGCAGCATCTCCTCGTCGAGGTTGAGGCCCTGGTGATGGAGGATGTGCCCCATGCGGTCCTTCTTGGTCTGCATGTACGCCTGGTTGTGCTCGTTGGGCGGGTGCTCGATCGGGATCTGTGCGCTGACCGACAGCCCGTAGCCCTCGAGCCCGCGGATCTTCTTGGGGTTGTTCGTGAGGATGCGGATCGAGCTGAGCCCGAGGTCGACGAGGATCTGCGCGCCGATCCCGTAGTCGCGCAGGTCGGCCGGGAGCCCGAGCCGGAGGTTCGCCTCGACGGTGTCGTAGCCCTCCTCCTGCAGCTTGTAGGCGCGCAGCTTGTTCAGCAGGCCGATGCCGCGGCCCTCCTGGGCGAGGTAGAGCAGGACGCCCTCGCCCTCGGCCTCGATCTGCGCGAGCGCCGCCTCGAGCTGCTCGCCGCAGTCGCAGCGCAGCGAGTGGAAGACGTCGCCCGTGAGGCACTCGGAGTGCACGCGGACGAGCACGTCCTCGTGGCCCTCGACCTCGCCCTTGACGAGCGCGACGTGGTGCTTGTCGTCGACGAGCGAGCGGTAGCCGACGACGGTGAAGTCGCCGAAGGCCGTCGGCATCGACGTCGACACGACGCGCTCGACGAGCTTGTCGTGGCGCCGGCGGTAGGCGATCAGGTCGGCGATCGTGACCATGCGCAGCCCGTGCTTGAAGCAGTAGGCCTGCAGGTCGGCGACGCGCGCCATCGAGCCGTCCTCGTTCATCACCTCGCAGATCACGCCGGCGGGGACGCAGCCCGCCAGGCGCGCCAGGTCGACGCTGGCCTCGGTGTGCCCGGTGCGCTCGAGTACGCCGCCGGGCTTGGCCTTGAGCGGGTTGACGTGGCCGCCCTTGACGATGCTCTCCGGTCCGTTGGCGGGATCGACCGCGGTCTTGATCGTGTGCGCGCGGTCGGCGGCGCTGATGCCCGTCGTCACGCCGTCGCGCGCCTCGATCGTGACGGTGAACGGCGTCTCGAACGGCGTGTCGTTCTTCGCCGTCATCAGCTCCAGGTCGAGCTCGTCGCAGCGCTCAGGGGTCAGCGCGAGGCAGATCCAGCCGCGCGCGTGCATCGCCATGAAGTTGATCGCGTCGGGCGTGACGAACTCGGCGGCCATCACGAGGTCGCCCTCGTTCTCGCGGTCCTCGTCGTCGACGACGACGACCATCTTCCCCGCGGCGATGTCCTCGAGCGCCTCCTCGATCGCGGCGAAGCGCACCTCGTCATGGGTCTGCTGGGGAGTCATCGGCTCGTCTCGGTCGGGAGGGTCCGGTGGGCCATCAGCTTCTCGACGTACTTGGCAAGGATGTCGACCTCGAGGTTCACGACGGCGCCCGGTCGCGCCGCGCCGAGGTTCGTGCGCTCGAGGGTCTCGGGGATCAGCGACACGGCGAAGCCCGCGTCATCGACGTGGGAGACGGTCAGCGAGACGCCGTCGACCGCGATCGACCCCTTCTCCACGACGTAGCGCAGCAGGCCGGGCTCCGCGTCGATGCTGACGACGCTCGCGAAGCCGTCCGGCTCGATCGCCCGTATGCGCCCCACGCCGTCGACGTGACCCTGCATGACGTGGCCCCCGAGGCGCTGATCGGCGCGCAGCGCGAGCTCGAGGTTGACGCGCGTGCCGACCTCGACCGCACCGAGCGAGGAGCGCCGCAGCGTCTCGCGCATCGCGTCGGCGCTGAACGCCCCGTCGTCGATCGCGGTCGCCGTCAGGCAGACGCCGTTGACGGCGACCGAGTCGCCCTCGGCGATCTCGGCGGTCAGCGGCGTGCGCACGACGAGCCGCGCGCCGTCGGCTGTCATGTCGAGCGCGGTCACCGCTCCGAGATCCTGGACGAGGCCGGTGAACACGGCTACCACTCCCGCAGCCGGGCCGTGAGCAGGATGTCGTCGCCGGAGGGCCTGCAGGTCAGCGAGATGGCGCGCATCGCGTCGGCGATCCGCTCGACGCCCTCGCCCTCGAGCGGGTCGCGGGCGCTGGAGCCGCCGACGAGCACCGGCGCGACGAAGAGGCGCGCCTCGTCGATCTCGCCCGCGTCGAGGAAGGCGCCGGCCAGGTGCGGCCCGCCCTCGAGCAGCAGCGCCGTCACAGGCGTGTCGAGCGCGCCGAGCTGGTCGAGCGCCGCGGCGACGCGCGCGGGCTCGTTCTCGCCGGCGGTGACCAGCACCTCCGCGCCGACCATCTCGAGATGCTCGACCGCTGCGCGCGGCGCGGCGCGCGAGGTGACGACGGTGAGCGGGATCTCGCGCGCCATCGCGACGAGCTTGGAATCGACGGGCAGACGGGCGGTGGAGTCGAAGACGACGCGACGCGGCTGGCGGTGGACGCCGGGAACCCGGGCGGTGAGCTGCGGATCGTCCGCGAGCGCCGTCCCGACGCCCACGACGACGGCGTCGACCGAGGCGCGCCAGTGGTGGGCGAGCGTGCGGCTGTCCTCGCCCGAGATCCACTTGGAGTCGCCGCTGCGCGTGGCGACCTTGCCGTCGAGGCTCATCGCGGCCTTGAACAGGACCCACGGGCGGCCGGTGCGCGCATGCTTGCGGAACGCCTGGTTCTCGAGCCGCGCGCGCACCGCGAGGTCCCCGTTCGCGACGACGACCTCGACGCCCTCGTCGCGCAGGATCCCCAGCCCGCGGCCGCTGGCCTTCTCGGTCGGGTCGTCGCTGGCCACGACGACGCGGCTGATGCCGGCCGCGAGGATCGCGTCGGTGCAGGGCGGCTGGCGCCCGTCGTGGCAGCACGGCTCCAGCGACACGTAGATCGTCGCGCCGCGCAGGTCGGCGTCGCCCGCGGCGCGGATCGCGTTGAGCTCGGCGTGCGGACCGCCGTACTGCTCGTGCCAGCCCTCGCCGAGCACCGTGCCGTCGCGGACGACGACGGCGCCGACCAGCGGGTTGGGGCTGACACGCCCCATGCCGCGCCGCCCGAGCTCGATGGCGCGGTCGAGGAGGACGTGGTCGGGATCCGTGGCGGGCACCGTGCTCACCAGGATAGGGGGCGACCCTCGCCCTGCGGCTGCTCGGGGCGGGTGGGCCCGCTACGCCGTGCAGCGCGCGTAGGCCGCGTAGTACGGCGTCGCGGCGATCCAGCGGTAGCCCGCCGGCGGCAGGTTGAACGCCGTGTCCTGCGGGCTGGTGTCGGTCGGGTTGAACCCCTGGCGCAGGAGCACGGCCCGGCTTCCCGCGAGGATCGCCAGACCGGAGTGGACCTTCGCGGCGTTCGGCAGGTCGCTGCGCGCGACGACGCGGTGTTCGGGCAGGTTGAGGATCCAGCGCACGTCGGGGATCAGGCGGTGGTTCGGCGTCGTCACCGGCCCGCAGCGCGCCGCGGCGCGCACCTTGGGGTTGTCCAGCAGCTGCGCGAGCCCGGCGCGCGAGTCCCCGCGGAACTGCAGTTCGGTGAAGAGCCCGTTGAGATTGACCCGCAGCAGCGTCCAGACGAGCGCGAAGGCGATCGCCGCGGCCGCCGCGCCGATCCAGACCTTGCGCGCCACCCCGGGCTGCAGCATCGTCCAGCCGCCGGCGGCGACGCCGGCGAACAGCATCACCATCAGCGACGGGACCAGCAGGTAGCGGTTGATGACCGACAGGCCCGCCGCCCCGACGAGCACGAAGGTGCCCAGGCCGATGACGAGCAGCGCCAGCGGCACCCGCACGCGCGTCGGCGTGAGCCACACCGCGAGCAGCAGCCCGAAGAACCCGGCGATCGCGACGGGCAGCTTGACGAGCGACTTGAGGAAGCTCACGGTCGCGGTGGGAACCTGGCCGAGGCCCTTCTGGCGGCCCAGCTCCTCCGCCAGCCCGCTCGTGTGGTTCTGCGAGAACAGCGGATCGCCGGTGACCGCGTAGTCGGTGAGCACCCAGAGGATCGGCGCGGCGCCGACGACCAGCGCGGTGATGACCCGGTCGCGCCAGCTGAGCTTCGGGAAGAGGTAGAGCCAGTAGATGCCGCTCAGCACCCACGCCTCCGGCCGCAGCAGCCCGGCGAGCCCGAGCAGCACGAGCACCGGCATGCCGCGCCGCGGGCGCGCGGCCTCCAGCGCCGCCGCCCAGATCACGAGCGCCAGGTAGGGGATGTCGATGTACGCGCGCGCCGCCAGGAACGGGAAGTCGAAGCGCGTGCAGATGATCAGCCCGGCGACGACGCCGACCAGCGGCGTGAACGACGCGCGCCCCAGGCGGTAGAGGCCGGCGACGAGCACGATGAAGCTCGCGAGCGTCGCGTAGACCATGACGCGATCCCCGTCGCGGCCCAGCAGCGCCAGCAGCGCGCCGAAGACGATGCCCAGCGGATGCTCGGTGGGCGCGCGGTAGGCCTCGAAGGACGGGCTGTGCCCGTGCAGCAGCTCGCGCCCCCACAGGAGCGAGTACATCGAGTCGTAGTTCGGATACGTCGGGTACAGCAGGGCCCCGACCAGCACGCAGATCGCGAGGCCGATGAGCAGGAGCGTCGGCCAGCTCCGGCGTCGGGCGCGGAGGGTCGTCGAGGCGGGAGCGGAGGTCACGTGACTGGGAGGAGACGGCGGCCTGACGTACCGCCCGAACCTCCGGCATACTGGGGCGGCGAGTGTACGGCACCCCGGTCGCTGGAAGCGCTCCAGCGCGACGGTCGTACCTCCCCGGTGGTCCGCGGCGTACTCTGAACTGCGCGCATGAAGCTCATCATCCAGATCCCCTGCCTCAACGAGGAGGAGACGCTGCCGGCGACGCTGGCCGATCTCCCCCGCGAGCTCGAGGGCTTCGACACGGTCGAATGGCTCGTGATCGACGACGGCTCGACCGACGCGACGGTCGCCGTCGCGATCGAGCACGGCGTCGACCACATCGTCCGCCTGACGAACAACAAGGGCCTCGCAGCGGGCTTCCAGGCGGGGCTCGACGCCGGCCTCAAGCTCGGCGCCGACGTGATCGTCAACACCGACGCCGACAACCAGTACTCCGCCGCGTCGATCCCCGCGCTGCTCGCGCCGATCCTCGAGGGGCGCGCCGACATGGTCGTCGGCGACCGCCAGGTCGACTCGATCGAGCACTTCTCGCCGCTCAAGAAGCGCCTGCAGCACTTCGGCTCATGGGTCGTGCGCCAGGCCTCGGACACCGACGTGCCGGACACGACCTCCGGGTTCCGCGCCTACAACCGCGAGGCCGCGATCCAGATGGCGGTCGTCTCGAAGTTCACGTACACGCTCGAGACGATCATCCAGGCCGGCAAGCTGCTCGTCGCCGTCAGCGACGTCCCCGTCGCGACGAACCCCAAGACGCGCGAGTCACGCCTGTTCCCCTCGATGTGGGCGTACGTGCGGCGCAACTCGATCTCGATCTTCCGCATCTACGCGCAGTACGAGCCGATGCGCGTCTTCATGATGCTCGCCGGCCTCCTGATCCTGCTCGCGGCGATCCCGTGGGTGCGCTTCTTCGTCGCGTGGGTCAGCGGCGACGGCGCCGGCCACGTGCAGTCGCTGATCTTCGGCGCGGTGCTGTTCAACGCCGCCGTCGTGCTCGCCTCGCTCGGCGTGATCGGCGACCTGCTCGCCGGCCAGCGGATCATGACCCAGCGGACCTTCGAGCGCGTGCGCCGCATCGAGCTGCAGCTCGGCATTCCGCCCTCGCACTACGAGCCGGGTGCGAGCACCGGCCGCGCCGCCACCACCGGCGCCCACGCGGCCCCCACGCCCGAGGAGCAGCGCCAGTCGACCCAGGAGCAGGAGGCTGTCCGCGCATGAGCACCAACGTGACGGTCGACCGTGAGGGCACGGTCACCGGCAACACGTACGACAAGTACGGCTCGACGAACCCCGTCGTGCGCCGCCTGATGGCCGGCTTCGAGCGCAACCTCGACGAGCTGTTCGTCAAGGCCGGCGCCACCTCGATCCTGGACGTCGGCTGCGGTGAGGGCGTCCTCACGCACGAGTGGGCAGGGCGCCTGAACGGCGGGCGGATCGTCGGCATCGACCTCGACGACCCGCATCTGCAAGAGGAGTGGAAGACGCGCACCGCGCCCAACCTCGAGTACCGCGTGATGAAGGCCGAGAACCTGCCGTTCGCCGAGAACGAGTTCGACATGGCGGCGGCGATCGAGGTGCTCGAGCACGTCCCGGACGCCGCCGAGACGCTCGCCGAGATGGCGCGCTGCGCACAGCGCTGGATCCTCGTCTCCGTGCCGCGCGAGCCGGTCTGGCGCATCACGAACGTCGCGCGCGGCGCGTACTGGAAGAGCCTGGGCAACACCCCGGGCCACGTCAACCACTGGTCGGCCGGAGCGTTCCGCAAGCTGCTCTCCAACTACGGCGAGGTCGCCGACCTGCGCACGCCGTTCCCGTGGACGATGGCGCTCGTCCGCGTCCGTGACTGACGCCGCCGCCGAACGCGCCGACTCGCTCGCCGAGACGGCCGAGGAGCTGGCCGCGCAGCACCCCGGCGAGTCGTACGCCCGCGGCGCGCGGATCCTCTCGCTGGGGATCGCCGCGACGGGCGTCTTCACGTTCGCCTACTTCGCGGTCGCCAGCCACGTCCTGGGCCCCGAGGCCTACGGCTCGGTCGCCCTGCTGTGGTCGATCCTGTTCGTCGTCATCTCGGTGATCTACCGGCCCGTCGAGCAGCTGCTCTCGCGCACGATCGCCGATCGCCGCGCACGCGGGCTGCAGCACAGCCATCCGCTGCGGATCCCGCTGGCGATCCAGGCCGGCTTCGCGACGACCTTCCTGATCGCGGCGCTCGCGCTCAAGCCGCAGATCGTGGGCCTCTTCCACGGCTCGCAGTCGCTGTACTGGATCTTCACCGGCGCGGCGCTCGCCTACGCGGCCAGCTACTTCGCCCGCGGCTACTTCGCCGGGCACCAGTGGTTCGCCCTCTACGGCGGCCTGGTCCTCTTCGAGTCCGTCTCGCGCTTCTGCTTCCCGGTCGCGGTCGCGGTCGGGATCGCCTCGGGCCAGACGGCGGTCGCCGCCGGCATCCTCGCAGCGCCGATCGCCTCGCTGATGGTCGTCCCGTGGGCGATCGCGCGCCACTCGCGGCTGGACTCCGAGGCGCCGCAGGCCGACCTCGCCGCGATGACGCTGCGCGCGGGCGCGGGCTTCGCGCTGGCCGTCGCCGGGATCCAGCTCGCCGAGCAGACGCTCGTCAACGCGGGCGTGATCATCGCCAACGGCCAGGCCGGCGCGGCGGTCGCCGGCGCCGTCTTCAACGTCCTGCTGATCACCCGGGCGCCGCTGCAGCTCTTCCAGTCGATCCAGACCTCGCTGCTGCCCCACCTCGCCGGCCTGGAGGCGACCGAGGGCCACGACGCGTTCGCGAAGGCGATCCACACGACCCTCCGGGCGATCGCGGGCTTCGCCGGCGCGGTCGCGCTCGGGCTGCTGCTGATCGGCCCCGAGGTCATGAAGATCGTCTTCGGCGGGCACGTGACGTACAGCCGCTGGGGCCTGGCGGTCGTCGCCGTCGGCATGGGCTTCCACCTCGCGGCGGGGACGTTCAACCAGGCCGCGCTCGCCCGCGGTCAGGCGCGCCTGGCCGTCGTGGCCTGGTTCGCCGCCGCGATCGCGTTCGTGGCCTGGATGTTCGTCCCGCTGGTCTCCGGCCTGCTGCTGCGCGCCGAGCTCGGCTACGCGGTCGCCACCGGCGCCCTGTGCCTGCTGCTGTGGCTGCTCTACCGTCGCGGTGTGCCGCAGGACGCCGTTCCCGCCTGAGCGGGCGCGCTACTCGTAGGCCAGCGCCTCGAGCACGTCCAGGCGCGCCGCCCGGCGCGCCGGGAACGTCGCCGCCAGCACACCCGCCACCCCGGACAGGATGATCAGGACGATCAGCGTGCCGACCGGGATCGTCAGCGGGAAGTTCTCCAGCGGCCGCGTGAACAGCACGGCGAGCACGAGGCCCATCACGCACCCGAGCAGGCCGCCGATGAGCGCCGTGATGACGGCCTCCCAGCGGACGATCTGGCGCACCTGCCGGCGCGTGGTCCCGATCGCGCGCAGCATGCCGATCTCCTGCGTGCGCTCCGTGATCGAGAGCACGAGCGTGTTCACGATCCCGAACAGCGAGACGATGATCGCCAGCGACAGCAGCGCGTAGATCAGCCCCAGCAGCTGGTTGACCTGCGCGGCCTGGTCGCCGATGAACTGCTTGGCCGTCTTGGCCTGTGCCTCGGGATAGCTGGCCTTCAGCACGGCGTCGATCCGGCGCTTGACCTGCTTGGCGTCGGCTCCCGGCGCCAGGCCCACGAGGCCGAAGCCGAGCTTCGGCTCGTTGAACTTCGTCAGGACGACGGCGCTCGGGACGGTGAGCTGCGCGAGCAGCCCGCCCTTGTCCTGGACGACGGCGCTGACGCGCAGCGGCAGCGTGGCGCGGCTGGGAGTGAACACGCGCAGCGTGTCGCCGACCTTCGTGTGGTGGTCGTCCGCATAGGACTTGCTGACGATCACGGCGCCGGGCGCCAGCGTGCTGACGGCGTCACCGGGGCCCTTCTTGACCGTGGTGGCGTAGAGCTGCGGGAACGTCGCGGACTCGACACCGGTGACGCTGACCTTCGAGTTCCCGACCTTGCCGGTCGTGAAGCGCACGCCGCTGATCGAGCCGACGCCCTGCACCTTCCCCACGGCGCTGAGCGCCTGCGCGGAGTACGGGGAGAAGCCGTCGGCGTTCGTCACGACGAACGCGCCCTTGAAGTTGTCGCGGACGGCGTTCTCGATCGTCGCGCGCGCGCCGGCCGCGAACACGGAGGCGAAGGTCACGAGCGCGACGCCGACCATCAGGGCGGCCGCGGTCGAGGCCGTCCGCGAGGGCTGGCGCACGGCGTTCTCGCGCGCGAGCCGGCCCGGGAACCCGGCGAAGCGCTCGATCGGCCGGCCCATCACGGAGGCGAGCGGGCGCACGAGCCAGGGGCTGAGGAGCGCGACGGCGATGAAGGTCGCGGCGACGCCGAAGCCCAGCGCGGCGAGCGCACTGTTCGTCCCGCCCGGGCCGAACAGGCCGAGCAGGATCAGGGCGACGCCCGCGGCGCCGAGCACGCTCGCGAGGATCGTCGCGCGGCGGCTGACCCTGCCGACGGTGGGGACGGCCGCCGCCTGCAGCGAGGCCATCGGCGAGACGCGCGTCGCGCGGATCGCGGGCACCAGGCTCGAGAGCAGCGCCACGAGCGTGCCCACGATCAGCGGCACGTAGATCGTCCGCGGCTTGATCACGAGGCCGTTCGAAGGGAGGTCGACGCCGACCGCCGCGAACAGCGCCTTCAGGCCGGGCGCGAGCGCGAGCCCGAGCAGGATCCCGAGCAGCGAGCCGACGATGCCGAGCAGCAGGCCCTCGCTGATCACGAGCGTGAGGATCTGGCGGCGGTTCGCGCCGATCGTGCGCAGCAGCCCGAGCTCGCGGATCCGCTGCTGCACGGTGATCGAGAACGAGTTGAAGATGATGAACGAGCCGACGAACAGCGAGATCCCGGCGAAGACGAGCAGGATCGTCTTGAGGAAGCCGAGGTTGTTCGCCAGGTCCTTGGACTGCTTGGCCGCCTCGGCCTTGCCGGTGCGCACCTCGACCGTCTTCGGCAACGCGGCCTTCAGCGTGCGGACGAGCGCCTCGGGCGTGACGCCGGGCCTGGCCGCCGCGGAGATCGAGTCGAAGCTCGTCCCCTTGCCGAGCATGCGCTGGGCCTCGGGCAGCGTCAGGCTGACGACGGTGGTGCCGCCGTAGGAGTCCACCCCGGCGATCTGCGTGAAGCCGACGAGCGTGTAGTCCTTGCGCGGGGCCGCTCCCTGAACCGACAGCCTGTCGCCGAGCTTGAAGCCCTGCTTCCTGGCCGTCGAGGCGTCGATCGCGGCCTCGTCGGCGGTCTGCGGCAGGCGCCCCTGCTTGGCCTTCGAGGCCTGAAAGCGCGGCGCCGAGGACACCGAGCTGAGGAAGTTCGGCGCCCCGCCGGCGCCGATCCGCTTTCCGTTCTTCCCCAGCACGGTGGCGGCGTCGAACACATCCCCGGAGGCGACGAGCACGTCGGGGCTCGCGCGCACGGTGCGCAGCACGGACGCCGGGAGCGTCTGCTGCGTGCCGCGGTCGTTGGAGCTGATCGCCTGGTGCGGCGTGATCGCCGCGTCGGTGCCCTTCGCGGACTCGCTGAAGATGCGGTCGAAGCTGCCGTTGATGGTGTCCGTGAAGATGTAGGTCGCGGAGATCAGCGAGACCCCGAGCGCCACCGCCAGCAGCGTCAGCGCGAGGCGCAGCTTGCGCGCGAACAGCCCGCGGACGACGACCTTGCGCATCAGCTCGCGCTCTTCATCAGGTCGATGACCTCGGCCACGGAGCCGGCCGCTCCGTCGTGCACGACCTTGCCGTCCGCGAGCAGCACGAGCGCGTCGGCGACCGACGCCGCCGACGGGTCGTGGGTGACCATCACGATCGTCTGGCCGAACTCGTCGACCGAGCGCCGCAGGAGGTTCAGCACGTCGTGGCCGGACTTCGAGTCCAGGTTGCCGGTCGGCTCGTCGGCGAACACGACGGCCGGGCGCGAGGCGAGCGCGCGAGCGACGGCGACGCGCTGCTGCTGGCCGCCGGAGAGCTCGCTGGGGCGGTGCGTCAGGCGGTCGCGGATGTCGACGGTGTCGATGATCCGGTCGACCCACTCGCGGTCCGGCTCGCGGCCGGCGATCCGCAGCGGCAGCTCGATGTTCTCCAGCGCGGTGAGCACCGGCAGCAGGTTGAAGGACTGGAAGATGAACCCGACGCGGTCGCGCCGCAGCTGCGTCAGCGACTTGTCGTCCAGGCCGGTGATCTCCACGCCGTCGAGCACGACCGAGCCGCTCGTCGGGCGGTCGAGCCCCGCCAGGATGTGCATCAGGGTCGACTTGCCCGAACCCGACGGGCCCATGATCGCGGCGAAGCGCCCGGCGGGAAAGGCGACGTCGACGCCGTCCAGCGCGCGGACCTCTGCCTCGCCCTCGCCGTAGACGCGGGTCAGGCCATGGGCGACGACGATGCCGCCGGGCGGCGCGAACGCGGCGGCCGCAGCGGCCGAGGAGGGTTCGGACGTGGGGCTCATGGCCCTACGTCTAGCAGGACGGCCCTCAGGCCTCCAGCGCATCGAGAGCGCGGGCGATCTCCGTGAACGCGGCGGCCGCGTCCGGCGCGCCGAAGATCGCCGTGCCGGCGACGAAGCGGGTCGCGCCTGCACGGGCACAGGCCGTCGCCGTGGCGGCGTCGATGCCGCCGTCGACCTCGATCTCCGTGTCCGGCCCCAGCAGCGCGCGCAGGCGCTCGATCCTGCCGATCGACGCCGGGATGAACGACTGCCCGCCCCAGCCCGGGTTGACGGTCATGCAGAGCGCGAGGTCGACGTCGACCTCGCCGAAGACGTCGATCGGCGTGGCCGGGTTCACGGCGAGGCCGGCGAGCGCGCCGCGGTCGCGGATCGCCTGGAGCGCGTAGTGGACCGCGGGCGTCGCCTCGGCGTGGACGATGATCGTCTGCGCACCGGCATCGGCGAAGGCGGCGATCTGCTCGCGCTCGGGCCGCTCGACCATCAGGTGCACCTCGAGGTGCATGCCCAGGTCGCGCAGCGCGGCGCAGACCTGCGGGCCCATCGACAGCGGCGGCACGAAGTGGCCGTCCATCACGTCGATGTGGACGAGGTCGGCCCCGGCGGCGCGCACCACCTCCACCTGCTCGCGCAGCCGGCCGAAGTCCGCCGCAAGGACGGAGGGCGCGATCCGCCTCATACCTCGACCAGCATCGACGAGCCGCAGTGCGAGCACTCGGTCGTCGCGGTGCTCGACATCCGCACGATCGTCTGATGCTCACCGCAGCCGGGGCACACGGAGCGCAGCTCGAAGCGGTGCATGCAGTACACGCAGCGGTAGCGTCCGGCCAGCGTGGTCGGGCGCAGCCAGGGCTCCTTGCAGGTGGGGCACACCAGCCCGAGCTCAACCTCCGACATCGGCGGCACTATAGAACCCGTCGGTGCCGTCGACGGAGGGGAGCGTGCGCCAGCGCTCGATCCCCTCGAGCGCCTCCTCCTCGGGCGAGAGCGTGCACACCGCGTAGACCAGGCGCCCGCCGGGGCGCAGGTTCGCACGCGCCGCCTCGAGCATCGCCCGCTGGATCCCGGCGAGCTCGGCGACGTCCTGCGGGGTCACGCGCCAGCGCAGGTCCGGGTGGCTCTGGAGCGTGCCCAGCCCGCTGCAGGGCGGGTCCAGGAGCACGCGGTCGAAGCGGTCCGCGTCGCGGAACTCGAGCGCGTCGGCGCAGCGCACCTGCACGTTCGCGGCGTGCATGCGCGCGCACGTGCGCTCGAGCGCCGCCGCGCGGCCCTCGTGGCGCTCGACGGCGACGATCTCGCCCGTCCCGCCCATGAGCGCCGCGAGGTGGGTCGTCTTGCCGCCGGGCGCCGCGCAGAGGTCCAGGATGCGCTCTCCGGGCTCGGGTGCCAGGAAGCGCCCGACGCGCTGCGCGGCGCGCGACTGCGGGGTGAAGGCCCCGGCGGCGTAGCCGGGGTGCGCGAAGGCGTCGAACGGGCCGGAGACGACGATCGTCTCCCCCTCGCGCTCGCCGGGAATGTCGTCGAGCGCGACTCCGGGCGCGAGCGGGTTGACGCGCAGCGCGAGCTCGGCCGGCTCGTTGCCCGAGATCAACAGGGCGCGGGTCTGCTCGGGGCCCAGCCAGTCCCACCAGAGCCGCACGATCCACAGCGGATGGGCGTGGCGGATCGCCGCGCCCTCCGGGGTGTCGTCGGCGGGCAGCTCGACGCCCTCGCGCTGCACGCGACGCAGGACGGCGTTGACGACGCTGTGGCCGCGGCTGGGCTTGGCGAGCTCGACGGCCTCCCCCACCGCGGCGTGCGCGGCGACGCCGTCCATGAAGAGCAGCTGGTAGAGGCCGACGTGCAGCGCGGCGCGCACCTTCGGCTCGAGCGCGCCCCGCGTGTAGCGGTCCGCGACCCAATCGAGCGTGCCGCGGCGCTGCACCGCGCCGAACGCGATCCGCTTGGCGAGGGCGCGGTCGCGCGGGTCGAGGCCCTGCGCCTCGCCGTGGAAGGCGCGGTCGGCGTAGGCGTCCTCGGCGAGCGTGCGCCGCACCACCGCGTGGGCGCAGCGGCGCGCCGGGCTGACCGCGGCGGCGCTCACGGCCGGCCGTGCCCGCGCAGGTAGTCGGCGTAGGGCATCGCGTGGCCGCCGGCCGGCAGGACCTCGAGCGGCTCGAACGTCCCGTCCGGGGCGATCCGTGCGCGCAGCACCCCGAGGAAGGTGCCGTCCTCGAGCGTCATGCGCGCGCCGATGTGCGGGCTCAGGGCGCGCACGACGCGCTCGCGCTCCCGCGCCGGCGCGGCCGGGTCGAGCGTGCGGACCGCTGCAGTGATCTTCTCGGCGTAGGTGACGCCGGCCTCGTCCTGCTCGACGTACGGCGGGCGCTCGTCGAGCGCGCGGATCAGGAGGTCGCCACCCAGGACCTCCAGGCGCGGCGCCAGGGTGCCGTAGGTCTCCTCGGGGCCGATCGCCAGGCGCTCCTGCAGGCAGACCGGGCCGCTGTCCAGGCCGGCGGTGAGGCGCATGATCGAGACGCCGGTCTCCGCGTCGCCGGCCATGATCGCCCGTTCCAGCGGGGCGGCCCCGCGCCAGCGCGGCAGCAGCGACGGGTGCACATTGAGGATCTCGCGCTCGGAGAGCAGCGGGTCGCGGATCAGCGCGCCGAACGCGCACACGATGAGGACGTCCGGAGCCGCCGCGGCGATCCGCTCGCGGGCGGTGTCTGCGTTCACGTCCTCGGGCTGCGCGACGTCGATCCCGAGCTCACGCGCGACGCCGGCGACCGGCGGCGCGGTCAGGTGGCGACCGCGGCCCGCCGGGCGGTCGGGCCGGGTCACGACGAGCTGCGGGCGGTGCGGGGTGCCGGCGAGCCGGCGCAGCACGCCCGCGGCGAAGTCGGAGGTTCCCAGGTAGACGGTGCGCACTGCCGGCGACACTACGCCGCGTCGAGCTCGCGCAGGATGCGCATCGCCTCGCGGCGCTGGTCGCGCGGCGCGCGGTCGACGATCAGCACCCCGTCGAGGTGGTCCATCTCGTGCTGGATCACGCGGGCCTCCAGGCCCGAGGCCTCGACGAGGATCTCCGCGCCCATGCCGTCGCGGGCGCGCACGCGCACGTGGACCGGCCGCTCGACGTCGACGTGGACGCGCGGCAGGCTGAGGCAGCCCTCCTCGAACCACTCCTCCTCCTCGGAGGCCCACTCGATCTGCGGGTTGACGAGCGCCTGGATCGGGCTGTCCTCCTCGACCCGGTAGACGAGCAGGCGACGCAGCCGGCCGACCTGGTTGGCGGCCAGCCCGATGCCGAGCGAGTCGCTCATCAGCTCGCCCATGCGCTGGATCTCCGTGCGCAGGGCGTCGTCGAAGACGGCGACCGGCTTCGCGCTGGACTTCAGCACCGGGTCGCCGAACTTCACGACGTGGCGCAGCGCCGCCTCACGGCGTGCGAGCGTCTCGGGATCGAGCGGGGGCGGCTCCTGCGCGCCGTCGTCGGCCTCGAGGTCGGGATGCTCGTGCTGATGCTCTTGGTCGGCCATCGCTGCCGAAAGTCTAGAAAGAGCCCGGGAAGGACTGCGGCCGAGCGGCGTCTCCCAGAGGTACGACGACGTCCTCCTGGAGCTACTGCGGGTCGACGTCGACGCTGAGGCTCACGCCGCGATTGGCGCGGTCCGCCGCGATCGCGTCGACCGCCGCTCCGACGGCGACGACCGCCGGCGCGCGGTCCTCGGCCTTCAGGACGACCTGCGCGCGCTCCTTGCCGCGCAGGCGAAAGAGCGGCGCCGGGCCGAGCGCCCCCGGCAGGCGGGCGTGCAGCGCGCTCGCCGCCGCGTGCGCGGCGCCCGGGCGCTCGGAAGCGCAGACGATGCGGATCAGCGTCGAGAAGGGCGGATAGCTCAGCGCGCGGCGGCGCTCCAGCTCGCCGGCGAGGAACGTGGCTGCATCGTGGCGGCCGGCCAGGAGGATCGACGGCGCGTCGGGCACGAGCGTCTGCACCAGGACGCGCCCGCCGCGCGGGCCGCGACCGGCGCGGCCCGCGAGCTGCGCGACGAGCGCGAACGTGCGCTCCTCGGCGCGGAAGTCCGGGAAGCGCAGCGTCTGGTCGGCGTCGACGACGACGCCGAGCTCGACGTCCGGGAAGTCGTGGCCCTTGGCCACCATCTGCGTGCCGAGCAGGATCCCGCGGTCGGCGCGCTCGAACGCGGCGAGCACCGCGGTCGCCGAGCCGGCGTCCCCGTCGAGCCGGAACACGGGGCCCGGCAGCTCGGTTTCCAGCCGCTCGGTTCCCGTCCCGTGCCGCGCGATCGAGACCGACCCGCACTCCACGCAGCGCGACGGGACGGTCTCGCGGTGCCCGCAGTGGTGGCAGGCGAGCGTCGCGCTCGCGCGGTGGAGCACGAGCGTCACGTCACACGACGGGCACTCCCACGCGTGGCCGCATGTCTGGCAGCTGAGGTAGTTCGACCAGCCGCGGCGGTTGAGCAGCACGACGGACTTGCGCGCGTCGACGAGCGCCTCGTGCGTGCGCGGATGCAGCGAGCCCCGCACGCCGCGCAGGTCGATCGTCTCGACCGGCGGCAGCCGCGCGCCGTCGACGCGCTCGGGCAGGCTGATGCGCCGCAGCGCATGCCAGCTCTCGGCGCGCGGCGTGGCGCTGCCGGCGACGAGCACCGCACCGTGGTCGCGCGCGCGACGGTCGGCGACGTGCCGCGCGTCGTAGCGCGGGTCGCCCTCGTGCTTGTAGGAGGCGTCGTGCTCCTCGTCGACGACGATCAGGCCGATGTCCGCCAGCGGCGCGAAGACGGCCGAGCGCGGGCCGACGCAGATCCGCGCCTCTCCGCGGCGCAGGCGCAGCCATTCGTCGTAGCGCTCACCGGGGCTGAGCTGGGAGTGCAGGACGGCGACGGTGTCGCCGAAGCGGGCCTGGAAGCGCGCCACGATCTGCGGCGTCAGCGCGATCTCCGGCACGAGCACGAGCACCGTGCGACCCGCGTCGAGCGTGCGCGCCGCGGCGTGCAGGTAGACCTCCGTCTTGCCCGACCCGGTGACGCCGTGCAGCAGCAGGCGCTCGCCGGGCGCGGCAGCCTCGATGTCGGCGAGCACGGCCCCCTGGGCGGGCGTGAGCGGGAGTGGCTGCACACTGGCGCGCGCGCCGACCGCCGTGTGGACGGGCGCGCGGCGCATGACGCGCGGCTCGATCGCGACGAGGCCGCGAGCCTCCAGGCGCCGCAGCGCCGGCAGGTCGCTCCCCGTCGCACGCGGCAGCGAGGCCAGCAGCCCCCGCTGAGCGTCGCTGAGGCGTTCCGGTGGCTCGGGCTCGCGCAGCGCCCGTGCGTGCAGCGCGGTGCGTGCGCGCACCCCCTTCGGCGGGAGCATCAGCGAGAAGGCGCGCGCCGGCGTCGAGCAGTACTCGGCGGCGATCCACGGCGCGAGCGTCACGAGGTCCTCCGGGAGCGCCTGCTCCAGGACACGCCGCGGCGCGACGAGCTCGTGCTCGGAGGCCTCCGCGACGGCGGTGACGACCCCGAGGATCTCCTGGCGGCCGAACGGGACGACGAGCACCGCGCCGACGCCGACGCCCTCGGGGCGCGCGTAGTCGAACGGCCCGCGCAGCGCGCGAGCCGTCGTGATCGGCTCGACCCGCGCGACACCCGGCACCGGGCCGACGATAGCCCGGCGCGCGGCGGCGGTAGATTGCCGCCATGGCGCTCGAACTGCATTCCGGCGAAGAGGTCATCTACGACGGCCACCCGAGCTGGCGGTCGATCAAGGCCTTCTACGCGACGGGATTCCTGATCGCGCTCGCGCTCGGCGCGATCTTCTGGTTCGCCGCGAGCAACGCGCTCGGCGTCACCGTCTTCGTCGTCGTCTTCGCCCTGGCGATCGTCGCCGGCCTCGTCAGGCGGATCTTCACGGTGTTCACGATCACCACCGACCGCCTGATCATCCGCCGCGGGATCCTCTCCAAGCACGTCCAGCAGACGCGGATCGACCGCGTCCAGAACGTCAACACCCGCCAGAGCCCGATCGACCGCCTCTTCCGGGTCGGCGCGGTCGACTTCGACACCGCGGGCACCGACGACTCGGACTTCACCTTCGACGGCGTCAACGACCCCGCCGGCGTCGCGACCGCCGTCGACCACGCCCAGCGCCGCCACAGCGCCGAGCGAGCCCAGCAGGGTCTGCCCACCGACGGGCTGAGCTAGTACGCGCGGCCGTAAGTTCTGCGGGTTTCGGCGGCGCGCGCTCGCGCCGAATTCCACGCAGAACTTCGGGCCACGTGTACTAGAGATCAAGGACGCGCGCCGACAAGGCGCGCAAACCAGCAACGTCGGCACCCAAACCCGTCCCGGCAGCGCAGGAGCGAGAGATCGCGGATGGATGAGGGCGCACGCGGCCGGGGTGCTGTGGCAGAGCCACTGCCCCCGGCCCGCGGGTGGCCTCAGGCGCAGCGAGATCCGCGACCAGGGAGCGCGATGGGCCTAGGCGGCCGGCACCGGCAACGCCAGCCCCGCCGCCTCCGCCAGCGCGGCCGCCTTGTCCACGCGCTCCCACGTGAAGTCGTGGTCGTCGCGGCCGAAGTGGCCGTAGGCGGCGGTCTTCTGGTAGATCGGGCGGTGCAGGTTCAGCGCCTCGCGGAACGCGCCGGGACGCAGGTCGAAGTGCTCGCGCACGAGCTCCTCGATGCGGCCACGGCCGATCTTCTCGGTACCGAACGTCTCGACCATCACCGAGACGGGGTGCGCGACGCCGATCGCGTAGGCGACCTGGACCTCGGCGCGGTCGGCGAGGCCGGCGGCGACGAGGTTCTTGGCGACGTAGCGCGTGGCGTACGCGGCGGAGCGATCGACCTTCGACGGATCCTTCCCGGAGAACGCGCCGCCGCCGTGGCGGGCCATGCCGCCGTAGGTGTCGACGATGATCTTGCGACCGGTGAGGCCTGCGTCGCCGACGGGCCCGCCGATGACGAAGCGGCCGGTCGGGTTCACGAGGAAGACGCGGCGCAGCTCGTTCTCGTCGTAGAGCCCCTTGGGGAGGACCGGCTCGACGACGTGCTCCCAGAGGTCGTCCTTGATGCCGCCCTCGGCGCCCTCGGCGTGCTGGGTGGAGATCAGCAGCTGCTCGATGCCGACGGGCCGGCCGTCGACGTAGCGCACGGAGACCTGGGTCTTGCCGTCGGGACGCAGGTAGGGCAGGTCGTTCGCGTGGCGCACGTCTGCGAGGCGCTTGGCGAGCTTGTGCGCGAGCGAGATCGGCAGCGGCATGAACTCGGGCGTCTCGTTGGAGGCGTAGCCGAACATCATGCCCTGGTCGCCGGCGCCGGCGACGTCGAGCTCGTCGTCGTCGTTGGGGTCGGTGCGCGACTCGTAGGCCTGGTCGACGCCCTGGGCGATGTCGGGCGACTGCTTGTCGATCGCGTTGAGGACGGCGCAGGAGTCGGCCGAGAAGCCCAGGTCGGCATCGATGTAGCCGATCTTGCGGATCGTCGCGCGGGCGACCTCCTGGATGTCGACGTAGGTGTCGGTCGAGATCTCACCGGAGACGACGACGAGGCCCGTGTTGACGAGCGTCTCGCACGCGACGCGGCCATCGGGGTCGTTGGCGAGGACGGCGTCGAGCACGCCGTCGGAGATCTGGTCGGCGACCTTGTCGGGGTGACCCTCGGTCACCGATTCGGACGTGAACAGGAAGCTGGTGTCTTGGCTCATGGGATCGAGAGGCAGAGTTCGACGGTGGAGACGTCCCCGGTGCCCGCGCCGTACGCGCCGGTGGCGCGGATGCGGTCGAGGTCGCCACGGATGCCCTGCAGCGCGGCGCCCGGTCCGATGCCGGATTGCGCGCTGAGCTGCAGGAGCTGCTTGGGGTCGAGAAAGACTAGCGACCTGATCGGATTTGGGACGTTTCCGTCGACGGCGCGGTAGCCGGCGGTGTCGGTGAGGCGGTCGCCGCGCTCGCGCGCGGCGGCGACGCCCGACGGGCTCGTCGCGACGATCAGGGTGTTCCCGTCGATCGCCCAGGTCAGCGGCGTGCCGGCGGCGCCCGCGAGCGTCCGGGCGGGCTTGCCGCCGGGCGTGGCGTCTGCGAACGCCGTCCCCGCGGGGGCGCCGACGAGGGGGCGACCGGCCGCGTCGGCGCCGCTGCCGTGGCCGACGAGCAGGCCGACGGCCAGCGCGGCGAGCGCGAGCAGGACCCCGATGAGGGCCGCGAGGCGCCGGTGGCCTGCGCTCACGCCCGCTCGGAGCGCCGCTGCTTGCGCTCCTTGATGTCGATGATCAGCGGCACGCCGTCGAAGCCGAAGCGCTTGCGCAACTGGTTCTCGAGGTAGAAGGCGTAGTCGCGGGTCATCTTGTTGCGGTTGTTGACCTGCAGGGCGTAGCGCGGGGGGCGGGTCTCGATCTGCGCGAGGTAGAGCATCTTCAGCCGGTGGCCCTGCTTGGCGGGCGGCTGACGGCGATCGAGTGCGTCGGCGAGAAAGCGATTGAGCTCCGGCGTCGGGATGCGTGCGCGCATGAGGTCGCCGAGTGCGACCGCCTCCTGCATGACGCGTTGCACGTTGCGGCCGCTCAGGGCGCTCACGGTCATGACCTTCGGGCGCAGGCGCAGCTTGCGCAGGACCTTCGCGCGCTCGTGGTCCAGGCCGGCCTCGTCCATCGGCCGCAGGTCCCACTTGTTGAGGACCAGCAGCGTCGCGCAGCCCGCCTTCATCGCCAGCTCGGCGATCCGCATGTCCTGCGTCGTGACGCCGTCGCGCGCGTCGCAGACGACGAGCGCGACGTCGGCGCGCTCGACCGCCCGCTGTGAGCGCAGGACGGTGTAGTACTCCACGCTGTCGGAGACCTTCGCCTGGCGGCGCATGCCGGCGGTGTCGACGAGCACGATCTCGCGCCCGTCGAACTCGATCGGCAGGTCGATCGCGTCGCGCGTCGTGCCGGCGACGTCGCTGACGATGACGCGCTCCTCGCCGAGGATGCGGTTGACGAACGTGGACTTGCCGACGTTCGGGCGCCCGATGATCGCCATCCGGATCCGCTCGTCGTCCTCGTCCTCGAGCTCCCCTTCTTCCGGCAGCAATGCGACGATCCGGTCGAGCAGGTCGCCGGTTCCGAGGCCCTGGGCGCCGGAGACGGGGATCGGGTCGCCCAGGCCGAAGCGGTGGAACTCGAGGGCGTTGTCGAGCTCGCCGACGACGTCGACCTTGTTCGCCGCGAGGATCACGGGGATGTGCGCGCGGCGCAGCAGGTCGGCCATGTCCTCGTCGCCGGGACGCAGGCCGGCCTTCGCGTCGACGACGAGCACCGCGACGACGGCCTCCTCGATCGCGGCCCGCGCCTGGTCGCGTATCGAACCGGAAATCGGATCGAGGTCGAGGTTGTCCATGCCGCCGGTGTCGATCAGCGTGAACGTGCGGCCGTTCCACTCGCAGCGGACGTCCTTGCGATCGCGCGTGATGCCTGCGCGTTCGTGTACGACGGACTCCCGCGAGCCCGCGAGGCGGTTGACGAGCGTGCTCTTGCCGACATTGGGGTAGCCGACGATCGCGACCTTGACGCCGCTCATCTGGCGCTTTCAGCCGTCCGACGTTCGTCCGTGAGACGCACGATCTGCGCCACCACGTCTTGTAAAGTCAGGCCGGTTGTGTCAAGGGTGAGAGCGTCAGGGGCTGCAAGGAGCGGCGATGCCTCGCGAGCGCGATCGCGCTCGTCCCGTCGCTCCTGTTCGGCGAGCACCTCGTCGACGTCCCTGCCGGTCTGCTCGGCGCGCCTGCGGGCGCGTTCGCGGGCCGTCGCGGTGAGGAAGACCTTGAGCTCCGCGTCGGGGGCGACGACCGTCCCGATGTCGCGCCCCTCGGCCACCCAGTCGCCGCCGGCGATCAGCGCGCGCTGGCGCTCCACCATCGCCGCCCGCACGGCGGGGTCGGCGGCCACCTGCGAGGCGGCGTCGGTCACCTGCGGCGCGCGGATCGCGTCCGTGACGTCCTCGCCGTCGAGCAGCACCCGCTCGCCGAGCTCGATGTCGAGCGCCTGCGGGTCGGCCTGCGGGTCGCGCAGCCGTGCGAGGGCGACCGTGCGGTACATCGCACCGGTGTCGAGATACGTGAAGCCGAGTGCGCCGGCGGCCGCGCGGGCGACCGTCGACTTTCCGGCACCGGCTGGGCCGTCGATCGCCACGAGCATCCCGCAAGACGATAGGGCCCCGGGCACGTGAAGATCCTCCGCCCGCTGCGTGAGCGCGACTTCGCATTGCTGTGGGGTGGCCTCACCGTGTCGCTGATCGGCGACGGGATCTACCTCGTCGCCGTCGCCTGGCAGGTCTACGACCTCTCCAACGTGCCCTCGGCGCTGGCGATCGTCGGCCTGGCGTGGTCGGCGGGCATGGCGCTCTTCCTGCTGACGGGCGGGGTCGTCAGCGATCGCATGGAGCGACGGCGCGTGATGATCGGCGCCGATCTCGTGCGCGCGGGCGCGCTCGGCGTCCTGGGCGTGCTGGCGATCACGGGGTCGCTGGAGCTGTGGCAGCTCATCGCGCTGGTGGTCGTCTACGCCGCCGGCGAGGCGTTCTTCGGCCCGGCGCTCGGAGCGCTGGTCCCGGACATCCTCTCGGGCGAGCACCTCGTCGAGGCCAATTCGCTCGAGCTGACCGTCCGCCAGATCTGCCGCCTCATGATCGGCCCGGCGATCGGCGGCATCCTGGTCGCCTCCGTCGGTGCCGGGAACGCGTTCCTCGCCGATGCGGGCACGTTCCTCGTATCGGCGCTGATGATCACGCTGATCAGGACCCGGTCGATCGGCTCGGCGGGCAGCGGGACGTCGATCCGCCAGGAGGTCCTCGCCGGCCTGCGCTACGTGCGCTCCGAGCGCTTCATCTGGGTGACGCTGCTGGCGAGCTCGCTGGCGATGCTCATGTTCTTCGGGCCGCTCGAGGTGCTGCTGCCGTACGTCGTGCGCAACGAGGTCGGCGGCGGCGCCGGCGGCTACGGGATCGTGCTGGCCGCGGACGGCGCGGGAGCGGTCGCCGCCGCGCTCGTGATGAGCCAGCGCGCGCGGCTGCCCGGCCACTACCTGACCGTCATGTTCCTGACGTGGGCCGCGGCGACGCTGCCGCTCGCCGGGTACGCCGCCGCGACCGCCATCTGGCAGCTCATGGTGCTGAGCGTGATCTACGGCGCGCTGATGACGATCGGGCTCGTGATCTGGGGAACGCTCATGCAGACCCGCGTCCCGGGAGCGATGCGCGGTCGCGTGCACAGCGTCGAGTGGTTCACCTCGATCGGGCTGGTGCCCCTGTCGTTCGCGCTCACCGGGCCGGTCTCGAGCGTGCTCGGCGTGGATACGACCCTGATCATCGCGGGGGTCGCGCCGGCGATCTCGACGCTGCTGCTGTTCGTCGTCTTCCGGATGCGGCGAGAGGAGAGGCCCCTGTCCGATGCCGGGGCGCCGCTCGACGCGGTGGTGCCGGTCGGCGGCGCCGGCGCCGTCGCGGAGCTCGAGGTGCTTCCCGAGGCCGCGCGGAGGTAGGGCCCCCGGCCCTGCGACAGCGCCGCCAGACGCTGCTCCTCAGGCCTCCTGCGAAGCCGTCTCGCCCACGGCGTCCGCCGGCGCCACCTCGGCTGCCGGGGCGACGACGCGGTCGGCGGGGCGCTGCCCGGGCTCGGGTACGTCGGGCATCGGGACGCCGGCGGCCTCGTAGGCCTCGTCCTGGTCGAGCGTCTCGCGCTCGAGCAGGCGCGCGGCGAGCGCGTCGAGTCGCGGGCGCTCGCGCCGGAGCAGCTCGATCGTCTCGCCCTCGGCCGCCTCGACGATCTTGCGGACCTCCGCGTCGATGACCTCCTGGGTGTGCTCGGAGGTCTCCGAGACCCCGGGCAGCAGCGGGCCCTGGCCGTCGGCCGGGGCCACCGCGACCGGCCCGATCGCGTCGCTCATCCCCCAGCGGGTGACCATGCCGCGCGCGATCCGCGTGAGCTGCTGGATGTCGGACTCGGCACCCGTCGTCGTCTCGCCGTAGATGACATGCTCGGCGGCGCGGCCACCGAGCATGACGCGGATGCGGCCGAGCAGCTCGTCCTTCTCGTAGCCGTACTTGTCGGCATCCGGCGTCGACAGCGTCACGCCGAGCGCCTGGCCGCGCGGGATGATCGAGACCTTGCGCACGGGGTCGGCGCCGGGCGTCAGCATCCCGACGAGCGCGTGCCCGGCCTCGTGGTAGGCGGTGCGCTCGCGGTCCGAGCGCGTCATCACGACCTGGCGCTCGGTGCCGAGCACGATCTTCTCGATCGAGTCGGTGAAGTCGCTCGTGTGGATCGTCTGGTGGCCGCGGCGCGCGGCGAACAGCGCGGCCTCGTTGACGAGCAGCGCCAGGTCGGCGCCGGTCATGCCCGGCGTGCTGGCGGCGATCCGCTCGAGGTCGACGCTCTCGTCGAGCGGCATGCCGCGCGAGTGGATGCGCAGGATCGCCTCGCGGCCGACGCGGTCCGGCGGCTGGACGGCGACGCGGCGGTCGAAGCGCCCGGGGCGCAGCAGCGCCGGGTCGAGCGCGTCGGGCCGGTTCGTCGCGGCCATCACGATCACGCCCTGC
This sequence comes from Solirubrobacteraceae bacterium, assembly GCA_036510915.1. Taxonomy (GTDB): domain Bacteria; phylum Actinomycetota; class Thermoleophilia; order Solirubrobacterales; family Solirubrobacteraceae; genus F1-60-MAGs163. Next base: position 28,927 of record DATCDC010000119.1, read on the forward strand.
CCGCTCTCGAACCCGTCCATCTCGGTGAGGATCTGGTTCAGCGTCTGCTCGCGCTCGTCGTGGCCGCCGCTGAAGCCGCCGGCGGCGCTGCGCGCGCGGCCGATCGCGTCCAGCTCGTCGATGAAGATGATCGCCGGCGCCGCCTCCTTGGCCTGCTTGAAGAGGTCGCGCACGCGGCTGGCGCCCACGCCGACGATCGCCTCGACGAACTCGGAGGCCGACGCCGAGAAGAACGGCACGTTCGCCTCGCCGGCGACCGCGCGCGCGAGGAGCGTCTTGCCGGTGCCTGGCGGGCCGTAGAGCATCACGCCGCGCGGGATCCGCGCCCCGAGCTTGGCGTACTTCTCCGGCAGCTTGAGGAAGTCGACGATCTCGCTGAGCTCGTCCTCCGCCTCGTCGATGCCGGCGACGTCGGCGAACGTGACCCGCGTCTGGGCCTGGTCGGCGCGCCGCGCGTTCGAGCGCGTGAACTGCCCGAGGCCGCCCGCGCCGCCCGCCGCGGCGGCCCGGCGCATGATCCACAGGAGCCCGATCACGATCAGGATCGTCGGCCCGAAGGCGAGGATGAACGTCAGCAGCGGGTTGCGCCCGGTGTCGACGGGCTTGGCGTTCAGGACGACGCCCTTGGCCTCGAGCTTCTTCGTCAGCTCGTCGGTGTTGACGAACGTCGGCACCTGCGTCTTGAAGTGCTCGACGGCGGTGGCGTTCTTCTCACCCTCGGCCTTGTAGTCGACGCCCGTCTTCAACGTGCCGTCGATCGTCTCGCCCTGCGAGGCGATCTCCTTGACGTTGCCGGCGTCGACCTGCTGCAGGAAGAACGGGCTGTAGGGCACCTGGGTCGAGCTCTGCGGGCGGCCGGTGACGAGTGCGAAGACGACGTTGACCGCCAGCAGCGAGAGCAGCACGAGCCCGAGCGTGCGGCGCCCGCGGCGCGGCACCATCCCCGGCTTCTGGGGCGGCGTCCCGCGCCCGTCGGTCGACGGCTCGATGCGCGGCCAGGGCGGCGGCTCCTCGCCGCGGCCACCCGGCGGACGGTCCGGCGCGGAGCGGCCGGGACGCTCCGGGGTGCTCGAGCGTGGGTTCTTGGGCGTCGGCACGGGCATCTGCGTCCTGTGGTGTCTACGCGCCGCGCCGGGTCACGGACGACCCGGTCAGCGCAGCGCGTCGATGTCGTCGAGGAACCCAGGGTAGGACACCGCGGCCGCATCCATGCCGCGAACCTCGACGCCTTCGGCCGACGCGAGCCCCGCCACGGCCCCGAGCATCGCCATGCGATGGTCGCCGCCGGAGTCGATGCTGCCGCCGCGCAGGCCGTCCGTCCCGCGCACGATGAAGCCGTCGGCGGTGGCCTCCAGGTCCCCGCCCAGGCCGTTCAGCCCCTCGACGACCGCGGTGATGCGGTCGGACTCCTTGACGCGCAGCTCCCCGGCGCCGCGCACGACCGTCTCGCCCTCGGCGAAGCAGCCGAGCAGTGCCACGAGCGGCAGCTCGTCGATCGCGAGCGGGACCTCCTGGGGCTCGACCGTGGTCCCCAGCAGCGGGCCCGCGGTGACGTCGAGGTCGCTGATCGGCTCGTGCACGGGAATCGCGTCGCCGGTCGGCTCCTCGAGGTCGCCGAGCACGATCGCCCCCATCCGCTGGGCGATGCGGATGAAGCCCGTGCGCGTCCAGTTGACGCCGCAGTCGGCGATCACCAGGCGCGAGCCGCGCACGAGCAGCCCGGCCGCGATCAGGAACGCGGCCGACGAGGGATCGGCCGGGACGGCCAGCGTCGCCGGCAGGGTGAGCTCATCGACGTTCGTCACGGTCAGGGTGTCGCCGTCCCGCACCAGCGGCACCCCGGCGCCGGCGAGCAGGCGCTCGGTGTGGTCGCGGCTGGGCTCGGGCTCGCGGATCGTCGTCTCGCCCGTGGCGGTCAGCGCGGCGAGCAGCAGGCACGACTTCACCTGGGCGCTGGCGACCGGGAGCTCGTAGTGGATCCCGTGCAGCCGCGCGCCGGTGATCGTGAACGGCGGGAAGCGCCCGTCGGTCGCCTCGATCTGCGCGCCCATCTCGCGCAGCGGCGTCGCCACGCGGTCGACCGGGCGGCCGCGGATCGAGTCGTCGCCGTCGAACGTGAAGACGCGGCCAAGCTGCCCCGCGAGCCAGCCGGGCAGCAGCCGCATGAGCGTGCCGGCGTTGCCGACGTCGATGACGTCCTCCGGCTGGCGCGCCTCGCGCAGGCCGGTGCCGCGGATGACGATCTCGGCCGGGCGCCGCTCGACGAGCGCCCCGAGCGCCTCGACCGCGCGCAGGGTCGAGTTCGTGTCGGCCGCGTCGAGGTAGTTGTGCAGGTGCACCGGGATGTCGGCCATCGCGCCGAGCAGCGCCAGGCGATGCGAGATCGACTTGTCGGCGGGCGGGACGACCGAGCCCTTCAGCGGCTCCGAGGGTTCGACGCGCAGGTTCACGACACCGGGATCCCCAGGCCGGCGATCAGGCCGGCCGCGCGGTCGGCGTGCGCCTCGGGCACCCACAGCGCGACGACGCCGCTGCTGTTGTCCGGCGAGGGGCTGAGGGCCATGTCGGAGATGTTGATGCCCTCGCGCCCGAGGGTCAGCGTGATGTCGGCGATCACTCCCGGACGGTTGGGGACGGCGGCGCGCAGCTCGCGCACCGGACCGCCGGCGAGGCCCGCCTCGAGCAGCGCGCGGCGGTGCTCGCCCGCCTGGGCCTGCCACGCTGTGAGGCGCGTCGCGTCGTCGGCCTCGAGCACCCCGCGCACGCCCTGCAGGTGCTCGATGGTCCCGTCGAGCTCGCGCAGCAGCGCGTCGCGGTTGGAGCGGTAGATGCCCGTCCAGATGTCGGGGTTCGCGCCGGCCACGCGCGTCGCGTCGCGAAAGCTCGGGCCCGTCGCGGGCATCCGCTCGCCGCCGAGGGCGCCCGCCGCCTGGGCGACGAGCGCGTTGGCCAGCACGTGCGGAAGATGCGAGACCGCGGCCATCATGCGGTCGTGGTCGGCGGCATCGACGACCTGCGGCCGCGCGCCGATGCCCGTCAGCAGCCGGTGCACGCGCTCCAGCAGCACCCCGCTCGTCGTCGGCTGCGGGGTGAGGTACCAGGTCGCGCCGTCGAAGAGGTCCTCGCGTGCATGCTCGACGCCGGCGACCTCCGCGCCGGCCAGCGGATGCCCGCCGACGAAGCGCTCGTCGGCGCCCGCGGCGGCGACGACGGCGCGTTTCGTCGAGCCGACGTCGGTGACCGCGCAGCCGGCTGGCGCCGCGGCGAGGACGTCGCGCGTCACCTGCGGCAGCACCTCCACCGGTGCGCAGAGGACGGCGACGTCGGCCTCGTGCAGCGCCGCAGCGATGTCCGCGCAGGCCTCGTCGAGCGCGCCGAGCTCGACGCCCTGCCCGGCGCGGCGCCCCGTCCCACGGACGTGGGCGCCGAGCCGGCGGCGGGCGGCCATGCCGACCGACCCG
>DATCDC010000120.1:0-5025 GCA_036510915.1 Solirubrobacteraceae bacterium
CGCTCGGCGCTGCGCACGTGCGCAGCGACCAGCGGCAGCTCGACGTTGCCCTGGACGCTCAGCGACGGGAGCAGGTGATGGGACTGGAAGACGAACCCGACGATTGCGCGGCGGTAGGCCACGGGGTGGCGCAGGGCGGTCAGGTCGAGCCCGTCCACCGTGACGGTCCCGCTGTCGGGGCGGTCGAGGCCGCCGATGATGTTCAGCAGCGTGCTCTTCCCCGAGCCCGAGCTCCCTGTGAGCCCGACGAACTCTCCGGGCTCCAGTCGCAGGCTGACGCCATCCAGCACGCGATGGGCGCCGAACGCTCGGCGCAGGTCATCGGTGATGACGAGCGCGCCCTGCGGGGGCGGTCCCCCGTCCGCTGTCAGCGACGTACCTGGACCCAGTAGTCGAGGTTGCGCGACCCGCGGCTGCTGGAGACCACGGCGCGGAACGTCAGCCGGTAGCCCACCGCCCGCGCCGGCCAGGTGAACGCGTGGTCGGTGAAGCGGCCGTGGAAGCGGTAGTTCGACTGGCGGGAGACGACCTGGCCGCCGTACAGGTAGACGTAGCGCACGCGCGCCGTGACCCCGCGGCCGTTGTAGGTCGCGGTCACGGTGACCGGCCACACCCTGCCCGCCTTGGGGTGATGGCCGGGAACGCTGAGCGTCGCCCGGAACCCGCTGGAGGCGCTCGTGGGGCCCGCGAGGGTCCCGGTGACGATCACGCTCGCGAAGGCGACGACGAGGACCAGAACACCTGCTCGGAACCGTTGCATGACGAACCTCCGTCGCCGACGCTACGCCGATCGCGGGCTCCCCACCAGGCCGGAGAGCCGCAGACCTCTCCGTGGTTCCTGCGGATGCCCGCTCAGCCGAGCTCGACGACTCGAGCCTGCGCGGAGGACCGCCGCGCGGCGTCGAGGATCTCCAGGACGCGCACCGCGTCCCACGGATCCACCGGCGGGGCGGTCCCGTCGCGCAGCGCCGCCGCCACCCCGGCGTAGAAGCGCTCGTACGCGCCCGGCAGCGTGGGCACCGGCTCGGCGTCGGCGTCGCTCCCGAGCATCGCCCACCGGGTCTGCGGATCCTCGCCCCAACCCGCCTCGCCCGGCCGCATGCCGGCGTCGAGCTGCGCCTCCTGGACGTCGAGCCCGTCCTTGACGAACGCGCCCGCGTCGCCCAGGACGCGCATCCGCGGCGGGATCTGCGCCACGAGCGCGCTCATGGCCAGGTGCGAGCGCACGCCGCTCGCGTGCTCCAGCGCGACGAACACGTCGTCCTCGGCGGCGTTGCCCGCACGGCGCACGTCGAGCTCGGCGTAGACGCGCGCGACGGGCCCGAAGAGCTGCACGGCCTGGTCGGCGAGGTGGCTGCCCAGATCGAGCAGCAGCCCGCCGCCGTCGCTCGGCGCCTCGGTCTCGCGCCAGGCGCCGCCGCCGTCCGGGCGCCAGCGGTCGAAGCGGCTCTCGAAGCGCAGGACGGCGCCGAGCCGGCCGGCGTCGAGCACCTTGCGCAGCGTCAGGAAGTCGCCGTCCCAGCGGCGGTTCTGGAAGACGGTCAGCAGGCCGCCGACCGCCTCGGCGTACTCGACGAGCATGCGCGCCGCGGCCGCGTCGGACGCGAGCGGCTTGTCGACGACGACGGCGAGCCCGGCATCGAGCGCCGCGCGCGCCAGCGGGACGTGCGCCCGGTTGGGCGTCGCCACGACGACGAGGTCCAGGGCGCCGGCGCGCTCCCAGACGGCGTCGGCCCCGTCGACGACCTCGGCGCCCGGGTACGCGGCGGCGACCTGCGCGCGGCGCTCGTCGTCGCCGGTCACGACGACCGCGAGCTCGAGCCCGGGCTCGGCGGCGATCAGCGGCGCATGGAAGACGCGCCCGGCGAGGCCGAAGCCGAAGAGGGCGACGCGGGCGGGCTGGGCGGGCATGGCGCCACCGTACACGTGGCCGGCCGGCCCGCGGTCAGCGCTCGGTGAGCTCGGGCGGGAGCGCCTGCAGCCCGTCGGGGTAGAGCCCGGCGAGCTGCTCGGCGCTGAGCTCGCCCTCCGGCGGCGCGCCGACGACGAGCCAGAGCGCGTCGGATGTCGTGTCGTTGAAGACCTGGCGGACCGTGTCCGGCTCGACGAGGACGGCCGACAGCGGCGCGAGCGTCAGCAGCTCGTCGGCGACGCGCATGCGCCCGGTGCCCTCGAGCACGACGTAGAGCTCGGCCTCGCGCAGATGGTGGTGGCGCGTGTTCGCCTGCCCGGGCGAGAGGCGCCACAGCCGGGCGCCCAGCGAGCCGGCGCCGAGCTGCGCGGCGAGGTCGGTGTTCGCCACGCCCATCGCGTTCGACGGGCGCCAGTGCACGTCGCCGGCGTGCAGGACACGGTGGGTCATCGAAGGAAGCCTACGGAGCCTCTCGCCGGCGGAGCTCGCGGATTCCGCGAGACTGTCCGCGTGTCCGACGACCAGCACATGAGCCCCGACGAGTTCCGCCGCCACGGCCACGAGGTCGTCGAGTGGGTGGCGGCGTACATGGAGCGCGTCGGCGAGCTCCCGATCGTCTCGACGCTCGCGCCGGGCGCGATCCGCGCGCAGCTGCCGCAGGCCGCGCCCGAGGAGCCCGAGCCGTTCGCGGCGCTGCTCGGCGATCTCGACGAGATCGTGCTGCCGGGTATCACCCACTGGCAGTCGCCGGGGTGGTTCGCGTACTTCCCGGCGAACACCTCGGGTCCGTCGGTGCTCGCCGAGCTCGTGGCGGCCGGCCTGGGCGCGCAGGGGATGCTGTGGGCGACGAGCCCGGCGCTGACCGAGATCGAGGCCCACGTCCTCGACTGGCTCGTCGACCTGCTGGGCCTCCCGGCGCACTTCAAGACGGCGGGCGGGCCGGGCGGCGGCGTCATCCAGATGAGCGCGTCGGACTCCACGCATCTGATGCACGTCGTGGCACGCGATCGCGCCGTCCGCGACGGCGGCTCCGTCGACACGCTCGTCGCCTACGGCTCCTCACAGGCGCACTCGTCGGTCGAGCGCGGCGCGCGCGTCGCCGGCTTCCGGCACGTCCGGCTGCTCGACGTGGACGACGCGTTCGCGCTGCGCCCGGATGCCCTGCGCGAGGCGATCGCGCAGGATGGCGCCGACGGGCTCGTTCCGGCGATCATCACGAGCGCGATCGGCACGACCGGCACCGGCGCCGTCGACCCGGTCGCCGAGGTCGGCGCGATCGCCCGCGAGCACGGCCTGTGGCACCACATCGACGCGGCGTGGGCGGGCTCGGCGATGCTCTGCGAGGAGCAGCGCCACCACCAGGCCGGCGCCGAGCAGGCCGACAGCTACACGTTCAACCCGCACAAGTGGCTGTTCACGAACTTCGACTGCAATGTGCTGTGGGTCGCCGATCGCGCGCCCCTGATCGCGTCGCTGTCGACCGTGCCGCCGTACCTGCGCAACGCCGCCAGCGAGTCCGGCCAGGTCATCGACTACCGCGACTGGCACGTCCCGCTGGGGCGCCGCTTCCGCGCGCTGAAGCTGTGGTGGGTGCTGCGCAGCTACGGCGCGGCCGGCCTGCGCGAGCTCCTGCGCGAGCACATGGCGCTCGCCGCCCGGCTGGGGGAGCGGGTCGACGAGCATCCGCGCCTGACGCGGATCGCGCCCGTCTCGTTCGCGCTCGTCAGCTTCCGCCACGCCGACGGCAACGAGGCGACCGACGCGCTCGCCGCCGCGATCAACGCGCACCCGGACCTCTACGTGACGCCGTCCACGATCGGGGAGACGCGCTTCATCCGCGTCTCGATCGGCCAGACGCGGACGACGGCGGACGACGTCGACCGCCTGTGGGCGGCGATCAGCGCGGCCGCAGCCGTACCGACAGGCAGGTGACGCAGCCCTCGAGCTTCTCGAACTCGCTGATCGGCACGGTCACCACCTCGAGTCCGCGGGCTCCGAACAGCTCCGCCGTCCGCGGCGCGTCTGCGGACATCAGCACCGCGCCATCGCCGAGGTCGACCACCGCCGTGCCGTGCTCCTCGTGCACCTCCAGGAAACCGGGGAAGGCGGCCGGGTCGTCGACGTTCTCGGTGCGGCCGACGATCGCACCGTCGGGCAGTGCCGTGACCGCCGACTTCAGGTGCAGGACCTTCGTCACGGGCACGGCGACGACCGTCCACCCCGCCGGCTCCACGATCGCGCGGAGCCGCTCGATGCCCGCGTCGTTCGTTCGTGCGCTGCGCCCGACGTAGGCGGTCCTGCCGACCTTGAGCACGTCGCCGCCATCGAGTGTGCCGGGCAGCTCGATGCGTTGCACGGCGAACCCCATGTCGTCGAGGACGGGCGCGACGGTGGCGAGCTCGCCCCGGCGCGAGTCGGCACCGGGAGACGTCAGCACCGCGAGATCACCGAAGACGACGGCAGCGTCCTCGACGAAGACCCCGTCGGGATGCTCGTCGGCGGGCTCGATCTCGGTGACCTCCCACCCGCGGCTGCGGAACGCGTCCACGTAGCCGCGCCACTGCGACAGCGCGAGGTCGGCGTCGACACGCACGCGGTCCAGGTGCGTGAGCTCCCCGGAGGCGAGCCGCGGCGATGGCCGGCGGACGAGGATGCGCGCGCTCACCTGCCGCACGCTAGTACACGCGGCCGTAAGTTCTGCGGGTTTCGCCGGCGCGCGCTCGCGCCTGAGGCCCGTCGGCGTCCGGCCCCGTGCCACCGGCACGAAGCCGGAACACCGCCGACCCTCAGATCACGACCGCGCCCGCGCCGAATCCACGCAGAACTTCGGGCCACGTGTACTAGTTGACAGCGCGCGGCGCGCCGTATGAGATGCCACGCCATGTCGTCTCGAGCAGTGCGCCTCGCCGTCCTGAGCATCGTCGTGGCGGTGACGTCGCTCGCGCCGGTCGCAGCCACGGGCGCTGCCGCCCCCGCGGACTTCTGCGCCTCGATGGGCCTCACGAACGCGACAGTGCGCCCGATCCTCGGCTCGCACGTCAGCGCGAACGTCTACCCCAACGCGGGCCAGGACCTCGGCGACTGCCTGATCTACGACGCGAAGAGCCGCAACG
>DATCDC010000121.1:0-78203 GCA_036510915.1 Solirubrobacteraceae bacterium
TGTTCGCGGGCCGCGCTGCGCGATCGCCGGCGCCTCGCCAGCTCGAGGAGGGCCACGCGTTCGACCTCAAGGTGCCCGTGCTGCTCGCAGCCCTGATCGCCACCATCACCGTGCTGAGCGCTGCACTTGAGGCCTGGCTCGGGAAGACCGGCATCACCGTGGGAACAGCTGCCGCGGGACTCGCTGACCCGCACGCTGCATCGGCGTCAGCAGCGAGCTTCGTCGCCGACGGGAACATCACCGCCCAGGCGGCGGCCGTCCCGATCCTCGCGGCACTCACCGCCAACGCCGTGGTCAAGGCGATCGTGGCCCGCGCCACCGGCGGGCGACGCTACGGCAGCCAGGTGAGCGTCGGGCTCGTCCTCGTCGTCGCCGCCGCATGGATCGCCTACGCACTGACGCACGTGGTGTAGGACGGAACGGCCCCCGGAAGCGCACACGCTCGCCCCGGCTGTGGGCGTGAGCTGCGCGACTACTCGACGACGCGCAGCGAGCCGGAGAGGTCCGTGCGCTGCAGGCGGTGCAGGGTGAGGAGCGGTGCGACGCCGACGACGAGTATTCCGGCGGCGACGGCGATCGCGTAGGTGCCGGGCGCCACGGCGTTGACGAGGCCGAGGTCGGGCATCGTCTCTGGCATGTTGCTCGTGAGGATCCAGGTGAGTACCGCGTGACCGGCGGCCACTCCAACGATCGTGCCGAGGGTGCCGATGAGGAGCGCCTCGATGATCTCGCCGCGCATGACCCGCGGGACCGAGACGCCGTGCGCGAACATCGTCGCGTGCTCGCGGGTGCGCTCGTCCGTGTTGATCGCGGTGGCGTTGAACGCGATGAGCAGCGCCATGGCGGCCGCGATCATGACGGTGACAGCGAGGATCTCGTTGAACTGCTCCATGGTCCTGTCCACCGCGTCCGTGGTCGCCGCCGCGCCCTGCACCGCGGCGATCCCGGGACGACGCAGCAGCTCGGCCTTGACGTCGTCGGCGGATCGCCCCGCTGCGGGGACGACGGACAGGCGGTTGATCAGGCCGGAGAGGTGGAGCGTCGTTGCTCCCTCGCTGTTCGTGTAGGCGAGGAAGCGCAGCGGACTGGTGTGGATCCCGGTGACGGGCAGAGCGGTCCGGACCAGCCGGAAGGTTCGGGGGCCGGTGGGGACGGGATGGACCACCTGCACGCGGTCACCGACCGTGACGTGGAGCGTGTCGGCGGCGCGGCGCGCGATGAGCAGGCCCGGCCTGCCGGAGGGCAGCGTCCCGGTCGCGGCCGTCGGCTGCCAGAGCGGTCGGCGATCCGCCACGGTCTCGAGCGCCACGTCGAGCTTCCTGCGGCCCGCCACGAGAGTGGAGGCCAAGCGCAGCGACGGCTGGCTTGCTCCGACGCTCGCGGCATCGGTGACGCTTCGCACCGTCGCGCTGTCGCGGCGCTGCACCGTGCTGAGGTCGGCGGTCAGGCGCCGCGTCGATCCGGCGAGCGCCTCGTTGCGGCTCGCCTGCAGGGTCGCGTCGAAGGAGTCGATGGTACCCGCCATCGCCATGACGATCGTCACGACCGCAGCGATCCCGAGCAGCGTCATGATCGTGCGCCGAGGGGTGCGCAGGACGTTGCGCAGCGGGAGGTTGGACAGGGCGCCGCCCGGTATCCGCAGGCCCTTGACGAGCCAGGCGAGCCCACTGCTCCGCGCTGCGCGGGCGCCGACCTGAATCGCGTCGATCGGCGGCACCCGCAGTGCGCGCCAGACCGGGATGACGGCGGCGGCGAGCGGCAGCAGGAGCCCGAGCACCGCGCCCCGGACGAACACGCCGGTCTGGAACGCGGACTCCACGACCGGCAGTGGGAAGAACTGGTCCATGACGCCCGCGAGCCATGCGTCGGCGGCAAGGCCGACAGGGATGCCGAGAAGCACGCCGAGGAGCGCGATCTGCGCGCCCAGCAGGAGCGGGCGGCGGGCGAGCGTCCGTGGCGGCACACCCAGGGCCATGCCGATCCCGATCTCGCGACGCTGCGCCTCGACGGTGCGGCTGATCAGGTTGAACGCCGCGAACGTGGCCGCAGCCAGCATCAGGAAGGCGAAGATGTCGAGCATCTGCTGATCGCCCTCGGCGTCCTTGTAGATCATCCGATGCGCCGGCTCCTTCGCGCGCGCCGTGACCGTGAAGCCGGTCGCCGGAATGGTCGCCCGCAGGGCCCTCGAGACCTGCGCCTGGACGGCGGCAGCGTCGGCGCCGGGGCGCAGTCGCAACACCAGCTGGTTGACACGCCCGGGCTGGCCCGCGAGCGCCTGGGCGGTGGGCAGCGGCGCGAAGAGGACTGCGAACGTCGACTCGGCTCCAAAGTCGGCACCCGGCGCCGTAACGACGAAGTACTCCGGCGCGAGCACCTGTCCCGTATAGGCCACCCGCTGCCCGCCCGCCAGCGTGAGCGCGCCCGCCGCCGGCAGGGAATGCGCGCGCCCGAAGTTGTACTCCAGCGCGACCGCCGGACCTCCGGTCCCCGTGGAGGGCAGGCTCCCGCGGCGCACATCCAGCATGTCGACCGCGGCGCCCGGCAGCGTGCCGACGATGCGGCCCGGCACGATGATCGTGCGGCCCCGGGTCGAAGCATCGACCTGCGTTGAGGTGACGAGCCGCTCGGCACCCGCCGCGACGTCAGCGCGCGCCCCGCTGCGTGCGAGGGCTGACCGCAGCACTCCCTCGGGAGCGGTGCTGCCCTCCACGAGCGAGAAGCGCAGGTCGTGCATCTGCAGCGCCGCGAAGCTGCTGTCGGCGGAGTCCACCCGCCAGACGGCCATGCTGCTCATGGCCGCGAACATCCCGACGCCGAGCGCGAGCAGCAGCGCGATCGACAGCACCTGGAAGCGGTGCCGGCGGGCGTCGCGAGCGGCCCAGCGAAGCCACAGCCGTTGTCGGCGCAAGCGGCCCATCGCTCACCAGTTCAGGTCAGCGATGTCGACCTGACCGCCCTCAGGCGGACCGATCCGCACGACGCGCCCGCTCGAGAGTTCGACGACGCGATCAGCGACACGAGCGATCTCGCGGTTGTGCGTGACGATCAGGACCGCGCGGCCCGTATGCGCCTGAGCGTGCAGCAACTCGAGGATCTGCACGCCGGTCACGAAGTCCAGCTCGCCCGTCGGCTCGTCGGCGAGCAGGATGGGATTTCCGGACGCCAGCGCCCGGGCGATCCCGACCCGCTGCTGCTCTCCCCCCGACAGCTCGTGCGGGAAGTGCCGGAGGCGATCGCCGAGCCCCACGCGCTCGAGCATCTCCACCGCGACCCCGGTCGGGTCGGAGCGGCCCGCGACATCCGCGCCGAACTCGGCGTTCTCGAGCGCCGTCAGCGCCGGAAACAGGTTGAACGTCTGGAACACGAAACTCACGCCGTGACGACGGAACTCAAAGAGCTCCTTGCGCGAGGCGTCCGTGATGTCCTGACCAGCCACCAGGACGCGGCCCTCGGTCGGCGAATCCAGCGCACCGATCATGTTCAGCAGCGTCGTCTTCCCCGACCCGGACGGGCCGAGCACCACGATGAGCTCCTCCGCCCGCACCTCCAGCGACACGCCGGCAAGCGCGACGACCTCGCTCCCGCCCACCTCGTAGCGCCGCCCGACGCCCTCCAGCCGAACCAGCACATCCCCTGCCGATGCAGCGGGAACGACCTCCTGGGCGTCGGTCAGGCTCATCGTCCGACCGTATGCGTACGGACCCTCACCGCCAACCGCGCGGGTCCGACCAGCTTGTCCGGGGAAGCTACGGACCGGCCGTCAACGACCACCAAGCACCGCCGCGGCCCTTGCTGGCGCCGCGGCGGTGAACGTCTCTGTTCCTAGACGGTTCGCAGAACCGGCCGTCAGGGAACAACGCACAGCGGACCTCCGTGTCGGTACGTGAAGGGAACGGCGCTCGACGGAAGATCGAACAACGGGCGCGCCGGTTGCACAGGCCTCTGGGCCTCTTAGCTGCGATCGCAGGTTCTGTAGGGCTCCAGGCTTGTTGCCCTTCGCGTGGAGCCGGAACGGCGGTAGTAGACCTCAAGGCGCCGTCCGACCTTCACGGCCGCAAAGCCCGACAGGTGGATGTAGTGGGTGGCGGCGGTCACCTTGAACGCGATGCGACGGCCGGTGACGGTCCGCAACCGGAATGTGCGGGAGGTGCGGCCGACACCCGTGACGACGCCGCAGACATCCGACGGGCCCGAGGCTGCCCGGCCGGTTGGGGGCGTGGGGCTGGCGGGTTCCGTCGCCTCGGCAACGGGGCCGCCGGCCAGCAGACTGGTGGTGACTAGAGCGGCGAGTAGAACGGGGCGGTGCAATGGGTACTCCCGGCTTGGGGACGTCGACGCTGACAGGCCCCGCCAAGCCGCGAATCGGTGCCCGTCCGCAGATCCGGACGGGCCGACTACGCACTCATGCCTGCCAGCCTCCGAGCATGCCCGTGCCCCGAACTGCACGGGCTCGTGCGAGCCCTCGGAAAGCGCTATTCGGGCCGGTATGCGCTCGCGCCGGCGCCCGATGAACGCTGGCCGTTTCTCACCTGTTGAACCGTTCGCCCCAATGGCCGGCCGTCGCGGGCGGTTCAACAGGTGTGCGCCGTGCGAACTGGTGCGCAGCGGTGCGCAGGAATGCGGGCGCGCATACCGGTTACATACCGCTCATGCTTTGCACTTTTCCTGTGAGCGCCGCATCGAGATCCGGCTTGTGTCATGTCGGTGGTCGGGAACCCCACCCCGCGCACGGCACCGGTCAAGATCCCGCTTTGGCCACCTCAGGCGGGGCGAAGCTGGCATTCGCCGCGCTCGCGCCTCGGACGAATTGCAGGCGCGCGCCGAACGGCGTGACCGGCCCGTCATCGGCGCCGCCTTGCCTGAGCCTCAGACGGATCAGTCGCGCTCGCGTTTGCGGCATCAGGTAGTTGCGTCTTGTGTCGTGACCGGCGCGGCCAGCGATCAGTAGCTCCGCCGTTCCGCCGTTCCGGTGCCCGTCTGTAGGCGGCCCGTTCGAGACGCCGCCGGGGGCCCATCGCTATTCTCGTCACGTGGCGACGAGCACGCTCCAGATGACCATCTGCTACGAAGATGGAGACGACGGCTGGACGATCGCGTCGGTCCCCGAAGTGCCGGGCACGCACAGCCAGGGACGCACGCGCGAAGAAGCGCGAGCCAACGTCCTCGACGCCCTTGAGGTCATGCTCACGCCGGACGATGACCTCCCGGACGGTGATCGCGAGCCGCTCGTGCTGACGATCGAGCGGTGAAGCTCCGCGACCTCGAGCGTCACCTGGTCAAGCACGCGATATGCGTGAGCGCGCGACGCTGAGACTCGATTCCGGCGATCGGCTCCGCGTCGACGTCGACCGTGCTGACCTCGTTTCGGGGCGGGCGCGGGTCGGTCTCCCCCGACCGGGGGAGACAGGGGTCCTTCGCGGGGTCCGCCCGATGCCGGATGCACGCGTCCCGGCGCCGGGTGAAGACTGGTCGGACCCGGATGTCTGCAGTGAGGAGCTCGTCATGACCAGGACGCTTGAGACGCCCAACGAGGGCCAGGCCACCGCGATCGAGGCCGCCGCGGCGCCTGCCGTGACTGGCGCCCCGGACGTTCGGGCACCGAGGCTCCGGGTGGTGGTGGCCGACGATCACCCGCTCTATCGCGAGGGGATCGTCCGCGCGCTGGACGCGGCCGGGATGCTGGTGGTGGCAGAGGCCGGCGACGGCGACGTCGCCCTTGCGCAGATCCGCGAGCACCAGCCCGATGTTGCGCTGCTGGATGTCACCATGCCGGGCCTGGACGGCATCGACGTCGTCGCGGTGATGGCGCGCCAGGCACTGCCGGTGGCCGTGGTGCTGCTGTCCGCGTTCGACGACCCGGCACTGGTCCGCGCGGGGCTGCGCGCCGGCGCGGCGACGTATGTCAGCAAGACCGCCGACCGGGCGAGGATCATCGACGCGGTCGCGGAGGCGGGCGCCCGTGCGAAGGCGCCAAGCGCGCTCGTGGGACCCGGCAACCTGCTCCGCCAGGAACGGTATGACCGGATCCCGCGCCTGACGTTGCAGGAATGTCGCGTGCTCCAGTACGCCCGCGACGGCCTGAGCAAGGAGCAGATGGCGACGCGGCTCGGCGTCGACGAGCGCGGCGTGCGCGGCAGCCTGTCGAGCGCGATCGACAAACTCGGCGCAGACACGCTGCCGCAGGCGGTTGACATCGCGGTCGGCGCGGGCGTGCTGCAGGGGCCCTCCGGCGGGGATGCTCCGGCGGAGGCCTGAGCGCCTCCCGCAGGGCATCTTCAGCGAGGCGACGGCAACCTCACGGTGATCGTGGTCCCGTGACCGCGGTCGCCGTCGATGCGCAGCTGGCCTCCGACGGCGCGGACGCGCTCGGCGATCGACGCAAGGCCGATGTGGCCGGCGGCGAGCGCCTCGCCGAGGCGCTCGGGCGCGACGCCGACACCGTCGTCGCTCACCTTTAGCTCGAGCCCGCCGGCACGAGCGGCGAGCGTCACGTCCACGCTGCCGGCGTGCGCGTGCTTGACGATGTTGGTGAGGATCTCGCGCGCGACGGCGTAGAGCAGGTCGTCGTGGACATCACCGGCAGCGGGGTCGACGTGCACCTGCGCCTCGAAGTTGCCGCGTCTGCCGGCCTCGTCGGCGAAGTACCCCAGGACCGCGGCCGGGCCGGCCCGCTCGAGGCCGACCGGGTGCATCGCGAAGACCTCGTCGCGCAGCTGACGGTGGGTCTCGTCGAGCGCGTGCTGCGCGCGCGCGGCCGCGCCGGGAACGCCACGCCCCAGGTCGGTGACCTCCTGGCGGGCCAGCAGCACATTCTGGATCGCGTCGTCGTGCAACACCTGCGCCAGCCGGCGGCGCTCACGTGCCTCGGCGTCCAGCGACTGCTGCACGAGCTCGCGCCGGCTGTCCGCCAGCGCCGCGAAGCGCCTCGCACGGCGTCCCACCAGGGCCGAGAGCATCACCGCCGCCGCCCCCACCCAGATCAGCGTCAACGACTCGTAGAGCACCAGCGTCAGGTCCGCCGGCAGGCGCGCGGCCGGGTGCGGAATGGTCACGACGAGGTAGGCGACGAGCGCAACGGCCGTCCAGGCCGCCGTGAGGCGCGGGGAGAGCCGCAGCGCGGCGATGATCGGCAGCACGTAGAAGGCGAACCGCAGCGACGAGCTCTCGCCGCCCGACGTGTACACCAGCACACTGATGAGCACCAGGTCGATCACCGCCTGGACGGCGGGCGGCGGCATCCTGGACTCGGCACGGAAGGACACGACCAGCAGCGCCAGCGCGTACACCGCCAGGACTGCCAGCAGGTAGGGGTAGAAGTCGAGGGCGAGGTCGTGCGTGCGGCCGTGCAGCTCGATCAGCGCGATCGGCACCAACGCGAGCCGCAGGACCGCGATCCCCCGGTTGACGGCGGGGTCGTCCGGAGCGGCGGGATCGGGATCGGAGACGTGGGTCATTCGAGCAGCCCGTGGCGCATTGCCTGCGCGACGCACGCTGCTCGGTCTGAGACCTCGAGCTTCTCGTAGATGTGGCCCATGTGCGTCTTGACCGTCGACGGGGCGACGAACAGCTGAGCGCCGATCTGCGCCGCGCTGAGCCCGGAGGCCATCAGGCTCAGCACCTCGTGCTCGCGCTCGGTCAGCACCGGCCGGGTGTCGTCGACACCGTGCGCGCGAACCTGATCGAGCAGCCCGGCCTGCAGCGAGGGGTCGAGGACCGTCTCGCCGCGCGCGACCGCCCGCACGGCGTCGCAGACCGCTTCCCGGCTGGCGCTCTTTGGCAGATACCCGGCCGCGCCGGCGGCGATCGCCTGGTGGACGATGGCCCCCTCGGTCGACGCTGAGAGCATCAGCACGTGCGTGGGCAGCCGCTCGCGCCGGATCGCATTGAGCACCTCGAGCCCGTCGAGCCCGGGCAGCAGCACGTCCAGCACCGCGACGGCGGGAGCAAGCTCGCGGACGCGCTCGAGCGCCGTCGGACCGTCATCGGCCTCGCCGATCAGCTCCAGGTCGGGGCGTCCTCGAACCGCCCTGACGATCCCGTCGCGAAAGAGCGGGTGATCGTCCGCAACCAGCACCGAGACGCGCGCTACCGACACGCGGCCGGTTGTAGCAGGACGAGGCCCTGCAATCGTGTTACGGCGCGACGGCAGACTCGCGAACCAGGTTCAGGTGTCGGCCAGCACCGGCCCGACGGCGTTGCGGACGCTGACCGTGAACCCGCGGGTCGCATCCTTCGCGCGCTGGATCGCCTCGCCGGCGGTGGGCGCCTCGACCTGGACGCCGTGACTCTCCAGCCCGTGCAGCGAGTGGTACCCGCCGGCCGGGATGATCCCTTCGCGTCCGAGCGCCGCGGCGACGTCACTCGTCATCTGGCCGCGGAGCTCCACGTTCCACGTCGGCATGTCCTGGATCCTCCGCCGCGCGATGGTCCGGGGCATCCGTTGTATCTACGACATCTCGGGCGCGCTGGTGCTGCTGTCGGCCGGCTACCGCATCGGCGTCGAGGGCGGGCACCGGATCGGGCTCAACGAGGTCGCGATCGGGCTCACCGTGCCGTGGTCCGGCCCGGCATCCGCGACGGGGTCGAGCGGATCGCCGGCGACGGCCGCGAGTGGTGACTATGCGGCGGCGGGCGCCTTCTGCAGCGCGCCGGCGAACGCCTCCGACGTCATCACCTCGGAGAACATCGGGTAGTCGAAGCGGATGGCGTTCTCGTGCTCCTCGCTGGAGGTCGCGGCGACGCAGTCCGACAGGGTGATGACGGCGTAGCCCTTCTCGTACCCGGTCCGCATCGTCGACTCCACGCAGCAGTTCGTCAGGAAGCCGCCGAGGGCGATCGTCGTGATCCCGCGCGCGCGCAGGATGAAGTCGAGGTTCGTCGTCGCGAACGTGTCGAGCCCGCGCTTGCCCTCGACGACGACGTCGCCCGCCTGCGGGGCAAGCGCGTCGACGATCTCCGCGCCCCACTCGCCCTTGACGAACGCCGTCGAGTCGACGACGCCCTTGAGGATCCCGTAGGGGTGCGCTGAGAGCTCGCCGTAGCCGGGCACGAAGGTGATCGGCGCGTGCACGATCGTCGCGCCGGCGGCACGTGCGGCCTCGACGAGCCGGCGCGTGTTGTCGAGCATCCCGGTGCTCTCCATCACGCCCTGGACCGCGCCGTGCAGCGCGCCGCCCTCCGATGTGAAGTCGTTCTGATACTCGATCAGCACGAGCGCGGTGTGCTTCGGGTCGACGGCCATGAGGGAGCTCCTTCGTCGGGGGACGTGCACAGCGGATGGTACGCGCGTCCGTAGTTGGCGCCGATGCGCGCCCATGCCCGCCCTGCTGGGCTTGCACGATGGACACCCCATCGCAGACCGACTACCCCGTCCAACTCGACGTCGAGTACCCGGATCGCCCGCTCAACCGGCTCACGACGTTCTTCCGCCTGTTCACGGTGATCCCGATCGCGATCGTGCTCGGCACGGTCTCCGGGGGGTCCAGCTACTCCGGCGGTGCCGGCTCCGGCACGAGGACCGTCGCCGTCGCGGCCGGCGGCCTGCTGTTCGCGGGCCCGCTGCTGATGATCCTGTTCCGCGAGAAGTACCCGCGCTGGTGGTTCGACTGGAACCTCGAGCTCACGCGCTTCTCCTCGCGCGTCGCGCTCTACGTCGCGCTGCTCGACGACCGCTACCCGTCGACCGACGAGCAGCAGGCGCTGCGGCTCGAGATCGCCTACCCCGACGTGCCCGCCAACCTCAATCGCTGGCTCCCGCTGGTGAAGTGGTTCCTCGCGATCCCGCACTACATCGCCCTGTTCTTCCTGGGGATCGCGGCATGGATCTGCATCGTGATCGCCTGGTTCGCGATCCTCTTCACGGGGCGCTACCCGCGGGGGCTCTTCGAGTTCGTCGTCGCCGTCGGGCGCTGGGCCGTGCGCGTGAGCGCGTACGCGTTCCTGCTCACCACCGACCGCTACCCGCCGTTCTCCTTGCAGCCCTGAGCCTCAGCCGCGCGCGGGCAGGGTGACGACGGGCAGGCCCTCCCCGGCCTCCCAGCAGTCGCCGACGTCCTGGGGCATACCGACGATCTGGCCGCCGGCGCACCCGTCCGCCGCCACGCGGCGGCGCGGGTTGACGATGCCGACGAGGCCGACGATGCCCCCGAGGAACACGAGCGTGGCCGAGATCGCGATCCCGGTGTGGAACGCGCGCACCGACGCGTGCTGGACGGCGGCGGAGACGGCGACCGCCTCGCTCGGCGGAAGCCCGGTCGTGTCCGCCCGGGCGAGCGCCTGGCGTTCGGCCTGCGCCACCACCACCCGCGCCCGTGGCGTGAGCGGCACCCCGGCGAGCGAGCTGTCGATCGAGGACGTGAACGTCGCGGCGACGACCGCGCCGAGCGCCGCGATCGCGAGCAGCCCGGCGACGCGCGCGATCGCGTTGTTGATGCCGGACGCGATGCCGGCATTGGACTCGTCGGCATCGGCGAGGACCGTCGCCGTCAGCGGCGCGACGGTCATCGCCAGGCCCAGCGAGAACACGAGCAGCCCCGGCAGCACGTCGACGGCGTAGGCGACGTCGGCGGGCATCCGCGTGAACCACGCAAGCCCGAGCGCGGCGACGAGCGGGCCGCCGCCCATGAACGCGCGCGGCCCGAAGCGGTCCGCGAGCGCGCCGAAGCGCTTGGACAGCACGAACATCACGAGCGTCGAGGGCAGCGTCGCCAGGCCGGCCTGCAGCGCGTCGTAGCCGGCAACCTGCTGCAGGAACAGCACGAGGAAGAAGAACGTGATGCCCAGCCCGCCGTACATGGTCAGCGTCTGGACGTTGCCGACCGAGAAGTTGCGCCGGCGGAACAGGCCGAGCGGCAGCATCGGGTCCGCGATGTGCGCCTCGCGCCAGAGGAACGCCGCGAAGACGCAGATGCCGCCGACGAGCGGGATCACGACGCGGGCCGCCGGCCACCCGGCCTGCGGCTGGCTGACCAGCGCGTAGACGGGCCCCGCGAGGCCCAGGGCGCAGAGCGCGGCGCCCGCCCAGTCGACATGGCGGCGCGTCGTGCCCGGCTCGTGCACCGGGATCGCGATCCGCACGAGCATCAGCGTCGCGAGGATGAACGGGATGTTGATGGCGAAGATCCAGCGCCACGACGCGGCGTCGATGAGCCAGCCGCCGGCGAACGGCCCGATCACGGTCGCGATCCCCGACCACGCGGTCCACGAGCCGATCGCGCCCCCGCGCTCTGCCTGCGGGAACGCCATCACGATGACCGCCAGCGCGCTCGGCGCGAGCAGCGCACCGAAGATCCCCTGCAGCGCCCGCGCGGCGACCAGCACCCCGATCGTCGGGGCGAGCGCGCACAGCAGCGACGCCGCGCCGAACCCGGCGACGCCCAGCGAGAAGACGCGCCGCTCGCCGTAGACGTCGCCGAGCGAGCCGCCGACGAGGATCAGCGAGCCCAGCGTCAGGAGGTAGGCGTTGGAGACCCACTGCTGCCCGGCGAGCCCGCCGCCGAGGTCGCGCTCGATCGCCGGCAGTGCGACGTTGACGACGGTCGCGTCGAGGCCCGCGACGAACGAGCCCATGATCGCGGCGACGAGGATGAGGCGCTGGCGGCCCGGGTCGAGGGCCGGGGCGACGGTGGCCATGGCGCCGAGTCTTGCAGGAGCGCGGACGCGCTCGATCAGCGTGTCAGCCGCGGCGCATGAGCCGCCCGACGGCGGCCATCAGCTCGTCGGTCCTCTCTGCGCGCTCCGCCGCGGTCCTCGCGCCGGTGACGCAGTGGTGGGCGTGATCGTCCATCAGCCCGAGCGCGACCTTGTCGAGCGCGGCCTGCAGCGCGGAGATCTGCGTCAGGACGTCGATGCAGTAGCGCTCGTCCTCCACCATCCGCTCCACGCCGCGGACCTGGCCCTCGATCCGCCGCAGCCGCGAGAGCAGCTGGTCCTTGGTGGCGCTGTAGCCCCGCGCCGGGGTCGTGGTGCGTGCCATGGCGGACAATATACACATACCCCCTACAGGTATGCTAGGTTCGGCGCGTGAGCAGCGTCCTCGACGTCATCGTGAACGGATGCAAGGACGCGGCACTGATGGCGTGGGAGGTCTGGTGGGCGCTCGTGTTCGGCTTCTTCATCTCGGCCGTCGTCCAGGCGTGGGTGCCGCGCGAGCGCATCGAGGGCGCCATGAGCGGCAACGGCCCCCGGCCGATCGCGTGGGCGACGGGCCTGGGCGCCGCGTCCTCGTCGTGCTCGTACGCCGCGATCGCGATCGCCAAGAGCCTCTTCCAGAAGGGTGCCTCGGCCGCCTCCGCGCTGGCCTTCCAGTTCGCCTCGACGAACCTCGTGTGGGAGCTCGGCCTCGTGCTCTGGGTCCTGCTCGGGTGGCAGTTCACGCTCGCCGAGTACGTCGGCGGGCTCGTGATGATCGTCCTGATGGCCGCGATGCTGCGGCTGTTCGTCTCGCCCCGCCTCGAGGAGCAGGCACGCGCCCATGCGCTCGAGGCCGATACCGGCCACCAGCACCACATGGCCGGTGAGCGGCTGAGCTGGCGCACGCGGCTGACCTCCGTCTCCGCGTGGTCGGACGTGGCGCACAACTTCCGCGGCGACTGGCAGATGCTCTACAAGGAGATCGGACTGGGCTTCCTGCTCGCCGGCTTCGTCGCGCAGCTCGGCGACAGCGCCTTCAACAGCCTCTTCCTGACGAGCTCGCCGCCGCTCGTCCAGACGGTCTGGGGCGCGCTGATCGGCCCGGTGATCGCCGTGCTGAGCTTCGTCTGCTCGGTGGGGAACATCCCGCTGGCGGCCGTGCTCTGGTCCGGCGGCATCAGCTTCTCCGGGGTGATGGCGTTCATCTTCGCCGACCTCATCGTGCTCCCGATCATCCTCATCTACCGCAAGTACTACGGCGGCGCGTTCGCGTGGCGGATCATCGCGCTGATGTTCGTCACGATGGTGCTCGCGGCCCTTGCCGTCGACGCCGCGTTCAGCGCGCTCGGCCTGATCCCCGCGACGCGGCCCTCGGCGGCGGACGTCTTCGGGTCGGTCGCGCTGGACTACAAGTTCGTGCTCAACGTCCTGGGCCTCCTGGTGTTCGGAGCGCTGTTCTGGCTGACGGCGCGGCGCGGGGCGACGGACCCGGTCTGCGGCATGACCGTCGACCGCGACAAGGCGCTGCGCGCGGTCCACGACGGGACGACGTACCTGTTCTGCTCCGGGCACTGCCGGCACAGCTTCGAGGCCGACCCGCAGCGGTACGCCGGCGGCGGCTCGGCTCCCCGGCCCGCCGCGCACGTGCACACGCACTGAGCGCCGCGGCTTGACCAGCCGCCGCCCGGTCCGCAAGGATCGCCGCATGACGCGTGATCGGCTCCGGCACGGGGGAATGCGGCGCAGAGCGATGGTCGCCGCGCTCGGCGGCGCGGCGATCGCGCTCGCCGCGACGGCCCCGTTCGCCGTCGCCGCAAGGCCGACGTGCCCGCTCGGCCCCAACATCCCGCGCTCCAGCGGCGTGCAATGGGGCTTCTCGGTCAGCGGGCTGCCGGCCGGCGGCCACAAGGGCATCACCTCCTCGTACACGCACGGGCACGGCACCTGGTCGGGCGGCCGCGCGAAGGGCGCCGTGTGTCACCAGGACTCCGGTGGCGGGGTCGCCACCCGCCATGTGGTGACGCGGGTGTCGCCGGCGCCGGCGAGGCTGCGGGGCCATGTCACGCGCCTGGGCAAGCTCGGCGTCGAGCTCGTCGTCCCGCTCGTCGTGACCGGCAGCGACGACGCGGACTGCGCGCGCGGAACGCACGGCACGGTGACCCTGTTCGCCAGCTACTACGACGTCCACGTCGACAGCGCGGTGCTGCGCTTCGGCGCAGGCTGCGCCGGCCACGACCACACCTACCGCGGGTCGTCGCTGAAGGTGCTGATCACCCGCAGCGGCGCGCAGGTCGACTGAACGACGACGGGGCGGCCATGGCCGCCCCGCTCGCCGTCCTGCCTGTTCCTGTGTCAGCTCAGCCGGTGACCTGCGCGTCCGACGGGAGCGAGGTCGTCGGCGCCGGCGGCGTCGTCGTGTCGGGCGTCGCGCTCGAGCCGCCCTTCAGCGCGCGAATCGCGTCCCAGAACGTCTTGCGGGCCGTCTCGATCGAGGTGTGGTAGGTCTTGGCGAGACCCTGGACCTGCGTGCGCAGCCCCTGGATCGTCGCGCGCGTGCTCTGGCGGGCGGTCTTGCAGGCGGCCGGGTTGTGGTCGGCGTGCGCCTGCCGGCAGGTCGCGCGCAGTGCCGTGATGGCGTCGGTCGCCTGCTGCTTGAGCGGCGCGACGCCCGTCGTATAGGCGTTCTGCGCGTCGGTGAAGTTCGTCTTCAGCAGGGCGCAGGACGTTGCGACCTTGTCGGTCGAGCCCTGCAGGCGCTTGGGGGTGTGGCCGTTGGCGACCTTGGCGCACAGCAGCGAGGCGTGCGGGAAGGTGCGACCGAAGCCGCGCTGCCCGGGATGGGCGCCGGCGACGGCGGGGAGCACGAGCAGGGCACAGAGGCTGAGTGCCAGGAGGGTCCTGATGCGAGACATGGGGCGAACGTCCTTTTCGTCGGCGCACGGCTCCTCCTCGGGCCGTGCGCATGGGGTGATGCCCGCTCCAAACCACGCAGCGGCCCGAAGTCGCGGTGGGTGTGGACATTCGGACGAGTGGGTGCCGCGCGACCCCGTCGCAGCCGGCTGCAAGGGCGCATGCAACGTGCCGTCGAACGGGAATCCGGTGCACAGCTACCGCACCGTGCAGGCGCGCCAACCGGACGGATGACCGACGTTCGGCGCCGATTCCTCGTCACGAAGTCCAGGCTGCCGATGTCGTACCTCTCAGCACCACGACTGCCGCAACGGATGCCCACCCCCCGCCTCACACGCAGAGCCCGCGCGCTCGTCGGCGCGCTCCTGGCGATCTCACTCGTGATCGCGATCGGCGTGCTGCCCGCGGCCGCGAACACCAGCCACGCCGGGTGGCCGCGGATCGACGGCATGCTGCTGATGAACAAGCTTGATCAGAACCGCCCGCTCGATGCGCGCCCGGGCCACGACCCGTTCGACGGCACCGACCCGCGCTACCGCTGCGACGGCCTGCACGAGGACTCCTCCTGCGTCGGCCTGCCGCGCCACTGCCACCGTCGCGCCGTCGCCTGCAAGCACCCCGTCGTCGTCGCCGACGCCGCGCGCCACAACGAGCTGCTCGGCGGCCACGGCGACGACGTCATCCACGCGAGCCGGTGGGGCGACGTCATCTGGGGCGACTACAAGCCCGGCGGCCAGCCCACGAGCCAGACCGACCGCCTCTACGGCGGGCCGGGCCGGGACTTCATCTACGCGAGCCACGGGTGGAACACGATCACCACCGGCGGCGGCGCGGACGTCATCCACGCCCACTTCGGCCACGGATCGATCCGCTGCGACTCACCGGACGTGACCGTCTTCCTCAGCCGCCACAGCCGCCGCGGCTACAAGCTCCACGGCTGCCGGCGCATCAGCTACAGGACGCTCGGGTACTAGCGCTCACGCGCGCCGGATCCCACAGGCGATCGGGGCGGACGAGCGCTCAGCGACCGGGCGCCCCCAGCACCGCCATCGCCGCGTTGTGCCCGGGGATCCCGCTGACGCCGCCGCCGCGCCGGGCGCCCGCCCCGCAGAGCAGCACATGCTCGTGCGCGGTCTCGACGCCCCAGGTTCCGACCTCCTCCTCGTTCGCCGCGAACGGCCAGGAGAGATCGCGGTGGAAGATGTGGCCGCCGGGCAGGGCGACGTCGTCCTCGAGGTCGACCGGCGTCCGTGCCTCGATGCAGGGTGCGCCGTCCGGGCCCGTGAGCAGGCAGTCGCGCAGCGGCTCGGCCAGGACGGAGTCGACGGAGGCGAGCACGGCATCGAGCGCCTGTGCCCGCGCCGCGTCGTTGTCGGCGCGGAACAGGCCGGCGGGCATGTGAAGGGCGAACAGCGTCATCGTCTGAGCGCCGCTGCGCTGCAGCTGCGGGCCGAGGATCGAGGGGTCGGTGAGCGAGTGGCAGTAGACCTCGCACGGCACGACGGAGGGCATCGCCCCGGCGGCCGCCTCACGGTGCGCGGCCTGCAGCTGCACGTAACCCTCGTTGATGTGGAACGTCCCGGCGAAGGCGTCGCGCGGGTCGACGTCCGGGTCACGCAGGCGCGGCAGCCGGGCCAGCACCATGTTCACCTTGAGCTGCGCGCCCTGCGGCCGTGGCCCGGGCTCCTCGCCGAGCAGCGCCGCCAGTGTCGCGGGCGGCGCCCCGCACAGCACGTGCGCGGCCCGGACCTCGCCCGCGCCGCCAGGGGCGTCAAAGCGCACCACACCCTCGGGATCGATCGACCTCGCCTCGGCGGACGTCACGATCTCGGCGCCGGCGGCGCGGGCCGCGCCCTCGATCGCGGCGGCGACCGCGCCCATCCCGCCGACGGGGACGTCCCACTCCCCGGTCCCGTTCCCGATCAGGTGGTAGAGGAAGCAGCGGTTCGCGAGCAGGTCCGCCGCGTCCAGGTCGGCGAACGTGCCGATCAGCGCATCCGTGGCGACCACGCCGCGCACCAGGTCGTCGTCGAACGCGGCCCGGATGCCCGCGCCGATCGGCCGCTCGAACATGAGGTCCCAGGCCTCGTCGTCGCCCACCAGGGCGCGCAGCTCGGCGCGCGCGGCGAGCGGCTCGGTCAGCGTCGGGGCCAGGACCTCGGCCATCCGCTGGATGCGCCCGTAGAACGCCACCCACGCCGCGTGCGCGCGGTCGTCACCCGTCAGCGCGCGGAACGAGCGCGCCGTGCGGGCGGCGTCGTCGCCGACGACGAGCAGCCCGCCGTCAGCGGACGGCGTGTACGAGGCGATCCGCCGGCGCTCGAGGCGCAGGTCGAGTTCCAGGTCGCGCACGACGCCGGCCGGCAGCAGGCTGACGAGGTAGGCGTAGCGCGAGACCCGCGCGGCGACCCCGGGGAAGGGCTCCTGGGAGACCGAGAGGCCGCCGACGTGGTCGAGGCGCTCGAGGACGAGCGTCCGCCGCCCTGCGCGCGCCAGGTAGGCGGCCGCGACCAGGCCGTTGTGCCCGCCGCCGACGATGACGGCGTCGTAGGTGCTGTGCGTCGTCGTCGTGGCCACCCCGGCACCGTATCGCCGCGGGTGCGCCGCGCGATCTACGCCGCGGTGCCGTCGCGCGCCGCGCGAAAGAGCTCGGCGAGCTCGGGGCTGATGCTGTAGTCCGTGCCGCCGTCCTCGCGCGCCTCGGCGGTGATCGGGAACTCCTTGCCGAGCTTGCTCGCCCAGCGCCCCGGCCAGGCGAGGATGCCGACGACGCCGTGGGCGCCCTTGTCGAGCTGCAGCCGCGAGGCGAGCTCGTTGCCGGCGTGGCGGACGCCCGGGTCGTCGATCAGGAGGTCGAACAGCTCACGCGCGGGATCGGACAGGCGGCCGTAGAGCCAGCGGGCGTCCTCGAGGTCCTCCGCCGTCCAGGCGGTGCGCTCGTGGTGCCCGAAGCCGGGGCCACCGTGGCCGCGGCCGCGGTGGCGGGGGCCACGGCCGAAGCCGCCGCGCATTCCGCGCGGCGGCTCGGTGCCCGCCGGCGAGCTCAGGAAGTGGGCGAACCAGAGGTAGAACTCCGGCACCCGCTCCTCGGGCACGTCGACGGTGATCTTCTTGTCGGTCACGCCGACAGCGGCGTGTCCGTGGGCTCGTCGGACCGGCCGGAGCCGGGCCCATGGCCGTGGCGTCCGGGGCCGTGCCCGCCGCAGCGGCCGCCGTGGCGTCCGCGCCCGCGCTTGCCGCGCGGCCCGCGGCGCAGGTCCTCGTTGCCGACCTGGTTGTCCCAGTGCTGGGCCATCTCCAGGAAGCGCTGGTGGAAGCGCTCGAACTGCGCGACGCGATGCGCCGGAACCTTCACGGTCACGTCGACCGTCTCGCCGGACTCGTTGCCCGGGTCCTGCTGGGGAGTTGTCTCTTCGGTGGACATGTGGGACTCCTTCGTTCGTGTGTACCAGGAGTATAGCTCAGCATTTACTCCTGTCAAGAGCTATTTACTATCCCCCTACTCATAGTCATAGAAGCCCTTGCCGGTCTTGCGTCCGAGCCGGCCCGCGGCGACCATCCGCTTCATCAGCGGCGGCGGTGCGTACTCGGGCTGCTTGAACTCCTCGTAGAGGCTGTCGCAGACCGCGTAGAGGACGTCCAGGCCGATGAAGTCCGCCAGCGTCAGCGGCCCCATCGGATGTCCCGCGCCGAGCTTCATCCCCTCGTCGATGTCCTCGCGCGTGGCGAAGCCGTCCTCGTACATCCGCACCGCGGCCATCAGGTACGGGACGAGCAGCATGTTCACGATGAAGCCCGAGCGGTCCTTCGTACGGATCGCCGTCTTGCCGATCTGCGCGGCGAACGCCAGCGCGGTGTCGACGGCCTGCGGCGCGCTGTCGAGGCCGACCACGACCTCGACGAGCCTCATCACGGGCACCGGGCTGAAGAAGTGCAGCCCGACGACGCGCTCCGGACGACCCGTCGCCGCCGCGAGTTGCGCGATCGGAATCGACGACGTGTTGGAGGCCAGGATCAGCGCGTCCGGGAGCGTGGCGTCCATCCGCGCGAAGACCTCGCCCTTGACCGCGGGGTCCTCGACGATCGCCTCGACGACGACCTGCGCGGGGGCGAGCTCCGCCAGGTCCTCGGTCCAGCTCACGCGGTCGATCAGCGCGGCGCCCTCCTCGGCGCTGAGCTTGCCGCCGCGGACCGCACGCGCGACGGACTGCTCGATGCGCCCGCGCGAGCGCTCCAGCGCGGTCGCGTCCGGCTCGTAGACGTGGACCGCGAGGCCCGCGCGCGCCGAAGACTCGGCGATGCCGGAGCCCATGAATCCGGCGCCCACGACGCCGACCGTCTCGATGCTCGTCATGAGTCGATGCTCTCATGCGTGCGAGGATCCGGCCATGAACCTGCGACGACTCGGCGACAGCGACCTCGAGGTCTCGGAGATCGCGCTCGGATCCTGGCTGACCTACTCCGGCGGCGTCGAGCGCGATCAGACGGTCGCCTGCACGAAGGCCGCGTTCGACTCCGGCATCACGTTCTTCGACACCGCGAATGTCTACGGGCGGGGCGCATCGGAGGAGGCCTGGGGCGAGATCCTGGCCGACTACCCGCGCGACTCCTACGTCCTCGCGACGAAGGTCTACTTCCCGATGTCCGACACCGACCGCGGGCTCTCGGCCGCGCAGGTCCACAAGCAGATCGACGCCTCGCTCGCGCGCCTGCGGACCGACCACGTCGATCTCTACCAGTGCCACCGCTACGACGAGGCCACCCCGCTCGCGGAGACGATGGCCGCGCTGACCGAGGTCGTCGCGGCCGGCAAGGCGCGCTGGATCGGCTTCAGCGAGTGGACGGCCGACCAGATCGACGCCGCGCTCGCGCTCGTCCCCGGCGCGGCGAAGTTCGTCTCCAGCCAGCCGCAGTACTCGATGCTCTGGCGCCGTCCCGAGGCGGAGGTCATTCCCCTCTGCGCGGCCAACGGCATCTCGCAGATCGTCTGGTCGCCGCTCGCCCAGGGCGTGCTGAGCGGGAAGTACCTCCCCGGCGAGCCGTTCCCCGCCGACTCGCGCGCGGCGAGCGAGGAGATGGGCGGCTTCATCGCGCAGCTCGTCGAGGACCGCGTCCTGGAGGCGGTCCAGCGCCTGCGGCCCGTCGCCGCCGAGGCCGGCCTCACGATGGCCCAGCTCGCCCTGGCGTGGGTCCTGCGCGAGCCGAACGTCGCCTCGGCGATCATCGGCGCCTCGCGCCCCGAGCAGGTGTACGCGAACGTCGCGGCCGCCGGCGTGACGCTCTCGCCGGACACGCTCGGGGCGATCGACGCCGCGCTCGGTGACGTCGTCGTGCGCTGACGCGGGAAACCACCGTTGACGGCGTCCGGGTGAGCGATCACACTCGCGCCCCTCGTGACCCGCGTGCTCAGAGCCCTGCCCATCCTGGCCGTCGTGGCCCTCGCCGGCTGCGGGGGAAGCGGCTCGTCGTCCTCCCCGGCGGACGCGGTGCGGGCGACCTGGAAGCAGGCTGCCGGCGCCGCCGTCGACGGTCAGGGGACCGCGTTCTGCTCGCATGTCACCGCGGCGGGCAAGGCGAAGATCACAGCCCGCACCCAGCTGCCCTGCGAGGACAGCATCCGCCTGCTCGCCGCGCGCCTGAGCGCCGCCGACAAGGCCGTGATCCACGACGCGAAGATCACCAAGGTCACCGTCAGCGGGAACGACGCGGTCGTCACCTACGCGACGACGCCGACGCTCGCGGCGCTCGGCTTCACCGGCCGCACGACGCTCGTGAAGTCGGGCGGGCAGTGGCTGCTGGTCGGGATCTGATGGGCGGCGGCGAGGCCGCGCGGCAGGGCGGAGCGCCGGTCGTCGTAGAGGGCGTGAGCAAGCGCTTCGGCGCGCAGGTCACGGCGCTCGACGATGTGTCGCTGCAGGTCGGCGCGGGCGAGTTCGTCCTGCTGACCGGGCCCTCCGGTTCGGGCAAGAGCACGCTGCTGAACCTCATCGCGGGGTTCGACCGCCCGGACGCCGGGCGCATCCTCGTCGGCGGGCAGTCGGTCGCCGAACTCGCGGACCCGGCCCGTTTCCGGCGCGAGACGATCGGCTTCGTCTTCCAGCTGCATCACCTGATGGCCGGGCTCAGCGCCGAGGAGAACGTCGAGGTCCCGCTGATCCCGTCGGTGTCGCGCCGGTCCGAGCGGCTCGAGCGCGCGCGCGCCGCGCTGCACGACGTCGCGCTCGACGGGCGCCTGACGCACCGGCCGTCGCAGCTCTCCGGCGGCGAGCGTCAGCGCGTCGCGCTGGCCCGCGCGCTCGTCGGCCACCCGCAGCTGCTGCTCGCCGACGAGCCCACCGGCGCGCTCGACTCCGCCGCGAGCGCGGAGGTGCTCGGCCTGCTCGCCGCGCTGTCGCGGCGCTCGGGCACGACCGTGCTGCTCGTCAGCCACGAGCTCGACGCGGCCCGGCACGTCGACCGCATCGTGCGCATGCGCGACGGGGCGATCCTCGGCGAGGAGGCCGGCGGTGCCGGCGCATCGGCTATCCCAGCGACTGCGCCGGGACCAGCCGCGTGACCCACCAGGCCGGGTAGAGGCTCCCGATCGTCCCCATCGCGCCCGCCACCAGGAAGGCGCGGGCCAGCGTCCAGAGCGTGAACTGCGGCGAGACCAGCGTCGAGGCCCCGAAGGCCCGCACGAGCAGCTCTCCGCCGGCGATGCCCAGCAGCACGCCGACGAGCGCCCCGCCGAGGCTGAGCAGGATGCCCTCCCCGAGCACGAGCTGGGCGACGAGGCGACGAGGCCAGCCGACCGCGAGCAGCAGGGCGAACTCGCTCTTGCGCTCGAAGACGGCCATCAGCATCGTGTTCATCACCGCGATGCCGCCGATGATCAGCGCCAGCGCGACGAACAGGGTCGCGGACTTGCGCACCAGCAGGCTGTTCGTGTCCACCCGCGCCACCTGACCCGGCTGGCTGATCGCCACCGTGCCGGGGAACGCCCGGCCGAGCTGGTCACCGACGATGGACGCACGCGCGCCGCGCGCGATCTTGACCGCGATCGTCGTCACGTCACCGGGGCGTCCACGGATGCGCTCGACGACCGCGAGCGGCAGCGCCGCACCCTGGTCCTCGAACTGCACGCCCGCGTGGTAGATGCCGACGATCGGGAAGCTGCCGACCGAGAGCCGCAGACGGTTTCCGACATCGAGCCCGAGCTGGCGCGCGGCGCCGTCGCCGATGACCGCCTCGCGCCCGCCGCGAGGCGGCCGCCCGGCGATGAACACGAGGCTGTGCAGCACGAACCCGGCGGGCTCGACGCCGAACACCAGGAACGACGGCTCCTTGCGCAGCTCACCCGTCGCAACGGCGATCGGGTCCGCGTCGGCGACTCCCGGCTGGCGCCGGACGCGCGGCACGAGCGACTCCGGCAGCGACGATGCCGTGAGCTCGCCGACGCCGCCCTGGAACATGCCGAGCTCCGCGCCCCCGAGGTTGATGAGTCCGGAGGCGCTGCGGTCGATCCCGGCGCTCAGCGCGAGCAGGGCGACGATCGTCGCGACCCCGATCGCGATCCCCAGGCCGGTCAGCACGGTGCGCGCGGGGTGGCGCCGCAGGTCGACCAGGATCAGGTGACGCATCGCGGCGGAGTATCACGTGCCCGGGAGCATCGGGGACACGTCGCGGTCGAATCGCGGTGGATTGCGGATGCGCGAGCCGTGCGCCCGGGAGGACGATCCCGCTTGCCATGGCTGCACACCTGCACCCCGTCGGTCCCGGCGACGAGCTCGCGGCGCACGCGCGGGCCCTCCGCGGCGAGGCGCGGCCCCTGACGGGTGACGCCTCCGACCACGACGCGCTGCTCGAGCGGATCGGCGACGCGCGCATCGTCCTGCTCGGCGAGGCCTCGCACGGGACGCACGAGTTCTATCGAGAGCGCTGCCGCATCACGCAGCGGCTGATCGCCGAGCGCGGCTTCAGCGCGGTGGCGGTCGAGGGCGACTGGCCGGACGCCTACCGCGTGAACCGCTGGGTGCGCGGGGCGGGCCCGGACCGCGACGCCGACGAGGCGCTGCAGGGCTTCCGCCGCTTCCCGACGTGGATGTGGCGCAACGCCGACGTGCTGGACTTCGCCGGCTGGCTGCGCGAGCACAACGACCGCCTGGCCTCCGACAGCCACCGCGCCGGCTTCTACGGCCTCGACCTCTACAGCCTGTACGCCTCGATCGACGCGGTGATCGCGTACCTCGAGGCCGTGGACCCACCGGCGGCGGCCCACGCCCGCGAGCGCTACGCCTGCTTCACGCCCTACGGCGCCGAGGGCCAGGCCTATGGCCGCGCGGTGACGCTCGGGGTGAGCGAGCCGTGCCGCCGCGAGGCGGTCGCGCAGCTGCTCGACCTGCGTCGCAGCGCGGCCGACTACCTGCGCCATGACGGCTTCGCCGCCGAGGACGAGCTCCTCTTCGCCGAGGAGAACGCGCAGACGATCACCGACGCCGAGGAGTACTACCGGTCGATGTTCGGCGACCCGGCCGGATCGTGGAACCTGCGCGACCGCCACATGGCCGACACGCTCGATCAGCTGATGGCCCACCTCGACCGGCACGTCGGACGAGCACGGATCGTCGTCTGGGCGCACAACTCGCACGTCGGCGACGCTCGCGCGAGCGAGATGGGAGCGCGCGGCGAGCTCAACCTCGGGCAGCTCGCGCGCGAGCGCCACGGGCGCGACGCGGTGCTCCTCGGCTTCACGACCCACGAGGGCTCGGTGACCGCCGCCGCCGACTGGGGCGGCGCGGCGCTGCGCCGGCGCGTGCGCCCGGCCCTGCCGGGCAGCGTTGAGGCCCTCCTGCATGCGACCGGCATGCCGGCGTTCACCCTGATCCCGGAGCCGGGCGGCGCCGCCGAGCGCGTGCTCGGCGAGCCGCGCCTCGAGCGCGCGATCGGCGTCATCTACCGGCCCGAGACCGAGCGCCAGAGCCACTACTTCGCCGCGCGCGCCGCGGAGCGCTTCGATGCGCTGATCCACCTCGATGCGACGCGTGCCGTCGAGCCGCTCGAGCGCACGGCAGGATGGCTCGGGGGCGAGCCCCCGGAGACCTACCCGACGGCGTTGTGAGCATGAGCCGGACCGCCCCCAACCGCATCTTCCGCGACCGCCGCGAGGCGGGCGTGGCCCTCGGCGCCGCGCTGCTGGGCCTCTCCGGCGACGAGCCGGTCGTGCTCGCGCTGCCGCGCGGGGGTGTGCCCGTCGCCTACGAGATCGCGCGCGCGCTGCACGCCCCGCTCGACGTGCTGCTGGTCCGCAAGGTCGGGGCGCCCGGGAACCCGGAGCTCGGCATGGGGGCGGTCGCCGAGGGCGGCGTGCGGGTCCTGGACCGCGACACGATCCGCGCCCTCATGATCAGCGCCGAGGAGCTCGACCGGTCGATCGAGCGAGCGACGGCCGAGCTCGCCGGCCAGCTCCAGCGCTACCGGGGCGGGCGGGCGGCGATCGAGCTCGCCGGCCGGACGGCGATCGTCGTCGACGACGGCCTGGCGACCGGCGGCACCGCGAGCGCGGCGCTGCGGGCGGTCCGGGCGCGCGGCGCGCGGCGCGTCGTGCTCGCGGTTCCCGTCGGCTCGCCGCAGGCGGTGGAGCGCCTGCGCCCGGAGGCGGACGACGTCGTGTGCCTGAACGTGCCGGCGGATCTGCGCGCCGTCGGCGCGTGGTACCGGGACTTCGGCCAGACCAGCGACGCGGAGGTCGCCGAGCTGCTGGACCGAGCCGCGGTGATGACGGCCGACCCGCCGGCCGCCGACGACCCGGCCCCTGACCCGCCGTCCGCGCGCGCCGTCGAGATCCCGGCGACCGGCGGCGTCCTGCTCGCAGGCGACCTGCGGCGCCCGCCCGGCGCGCGCGGGCTCGTGATCTTCGCGCACGGCAGCGGCAGCAGCCGGCACAGCCCGCGCAACCGCCACGTCGCCGAGCTGCTCGGCGAGGCCGGCCTCGCGACGCTGCTGATCGACCTGCTGACCCCGGCGGAGGAACGCGATCGCAGTAACGTCTTCGACATCGCGCTGCTCGCCCGCCGGCTCGGCGACGCGACGAGGTGGGCGGCCGCCGAGCCGGACCTCGCCGATCTCCCCGTCGGCTATTTCGGCGCGAGCACGGGTGGCGGTGCCGCGCTGGTGGCCGCCGCCGAGGCCGGCGACCGCGTCGGCGCCGTCGTCTCGCGCGGCGGGCGGCCCGACCTCGCCCATCCGGTGCTCGACCGGGTCCGCGCGCCGACGTTGCTGATCGTCGGCGGGGACGACCCGGTGGTGCTCGACCTCAACCGCGAGGCGCTCGCCGTCCTCGACGGCGCCTCACGACTGGCGATCGTCCCGGGGGCCACCCACCTCTTCGAGGAACCGGGCGCGCTCGATGCGGTCGCGCGCCTGGCAGCCGACTGGTTCACCGAGCACCTTGCGGGCGGCGCCGGCTGACCCTCCGCGGCGGTGACGGGCAGGTTGACGAGGCGCATCGCGCGCGCGAGGGCCTCGCCTTCGAGCGCAGGCTTCCTGGCCATGCGCAAGCGGGGGCACGTGGTGCTCTGAGCGCCCGCCGCGCCGTGCGATGCTGCGGCCATGCCGCCACGGATCGTCCACGGCGACGCCACGCGCCTGCCCGAGCTCGAGCCGCTCTGGGAGGGCCTGCACGCGCATCACGCGCGACTGCGCCCGCCCGGGGTCCCCGTGCGCGAGGTCGGGAACTCCTGGTCGCTGCGCCGGACGCGCTACGAGCGCTGGCTGGCGGACGGGCAGAACGTCCTGCTGCTCGCCGAGGCCGACGGCGTCGTCGTCGGCTACGCGATGGTCACGATCGCCGAGGGCGACATGGCGACGTGGGACGTCGGGCCCCCGGTCGCCGAGCTCGAGACGCTCGCGGTCCTGCCCGAGGCGCGCGGCGCGGGCGTCGGTACGGCGCTGACCGACGCGGCCGCCGCCGCGGCTCGCGATCGCGGCGCGCGCTCCCTGCTCGTCAGCGTCCTGCACACGAACGCCGACGCGATCCGGTTCTACGAGCGCGAGGACTTCGAGCCCTTCTACGTCCAGCACCTGCGCCAGTTGTAGACCCCCGCTCTTGGGCAGACTTGCGCAGTCCCCTGTCAGGCCACCGGTCGAGAATCAGGGCTGCTACGCGCTGCGGCGAGCTCTTCCAGGGCGCTCGCTGCGAGCTTCGGGGTGTCGATCTTGGCGAATGCGCGGGCGATGCGTTCCGCTCCTGGGCGCATCTCGATGGCGGTCTGCACCGCCGTGCGGAGACGGTCGGGGCGCAGCTTTCGGGTCGGGAGCCTGACGCCTGCGTGCGCGGTCTCGACGCGGCGGGCGACTTCTGGCTGGTCGCGCCCGAACGGGATCGCCACCACTGGCACACCATGGGCGAGTGCCTTCTGGGTGATCCCCATGCCAGCGTGGCAGACGACGCAGGCGGAGCGGTCGAGCACCGGCGAGTGTGGGATGAAGCGCTCGATGTGGACGCGCACCGGTGCCCGGAAGCCGGATGGGTCGATGTCGGCCGTGGTGATGATCACGTCGAACGGCTGGTCCTCGAATGCCGCGCAAGCGACCTCGACGATTCGGCTGTCGTTCTGGAAGAGCGTTGAGCAGTTGACGAGCACGACCGGGCCCTCCAGGTCGTCCAGCCAGGCCGGGGGTGTCGTCGGGGGTTCCCATACGCCTGGCCCGACGAGCCGCACCTTGGCGGGCCAGTCCGAGCGCGGGTACTCGAATGGTTCGGCGGTGTAGGCGAGCACGAGGGTCGCGGCGAGGTAGAAGTCCGCGACGGTTCGCAGCGGCGTCAAGCCGAGTTCGCGGCGGAGCGGGTTGGCGTGCGAGGCGATGAGGCGCGCGAGGCTGCCGAGCGCAACGCGCGAGGCGATCGCGTCGCGGACGCGGCCGACGGTGTCGTTGCGCGGGGGAAGCCCGAGTCCGAACGGCGGCGCGTCGCGCGATGGCAACGGCACCGGCGAGGGGACGCAGAACGCCCACGGAAGCCCCGATCGCTCAGCCGCGGCGGCCGCTCCCCAGGACGTCTCGTCGACGAGGAGCACATCAGGATGCTCCAGCTTGATTGCACGCTGGAGATCCGGGATCTGGAAGCGCGCTCGCTCGCCGAACTGGCCGAGCCCGGCGAGCAGCGCGCCGAAGCGAGTCCGCGCCCGCCAGTCCTGCGGCTCGAAGTCCACGATCTCAGCGGCGAGCGGCTCGGCCTCGATACCGAGCGAGCGCAGCAGCTCGACCTCCTTGGTGCCTGTGCGGACGGTGACGCGGTGGCCGCGGCGGACAAGCTCCTGGAAGGTCGAGATCAACGGGTACAGGCGACCGGGCACAGGCTCGACGTAGGCCAGGAAGACCGCCATCGGCCGCTACGTCGTCGGGACGTCCGGGCCGGGCGGCGCCGCTTGCATCGCAGCAGGCTCAAAGCTGACACCAAGCTGATAGGCCCGCTTCAGGTAGCCGTCGATGGTCGCCTGGTCGGCAACGGTGGCGCGGTAGAAGTAGACGTGCTCCACCTGCTTGACGCCGGGGTAGCTCAGGGTCCAGTCGATGATGCGCCGCATCGGTTCCCGCCACTCGGCGTCGTAGTCCTCCTCGCTGAACAGCGTCGGGGTCATCAGCAGTGCCTTCTCGTGCTTCAGCAGCCCGATCCGCCCGCTCACGTGTCCCTCCCAGCCGTCCGGGTCGAGTGCGAAAGCGTTGCCGTAGCTGAACGTGCGCTCGAGCCAGCCCTTGAGGATCGCCGGGAACCCCATCCACCAGACCGGTGCGATGAACGCCATTGCGTCAGCCTCGGCGACGTGACGCCACTGCTCGGCGGCGTCCTTCGGGCCGCGCTCGCGGACCATCCGGGCGATCTCCCGGTCGTCCTTGTCGCTCATCGCGCGGCGCGCGAGGAACCGCTTGAGCGGATTCGTGATGCTGTCAAGCACCGCCTGGCGCGGGTTCCACCGCTCCAGGACGTCGGCAGGCATGTCCGGGTGAAGCCACGTCGCCCCGTCAGCCAAGGTGAACACCGGGTCGAACTTCATCGCGTACAGATCGAGCACGTCCGGGACATGTCCCGCATCCCGCAGGCCCTTGGTGAACTCGTCCAGCACGGCGTGGCAGAACGAGTTGGGATTAGGGTGCGCGTAGACGGTCAGGACGCGCATCGGTTCAGCTCCGGTGTTCGAGGCGATGCATCTCCCGCCCGATCTCCTCCTCGGTGATCGGGCGCCGGAAGTAGACGTCCCACGCGTTGAACACGAGCCCAAGCCCCCACAGCAAGGTCACCCACAACGGCCAGGGGTTCCAGCTATTCGTCGTGACGCCGATGATCGCCCACACGCCCCAGAGCACGATGTTCACCGCCAGGAAGGCGAACACGTGGGCGTGGAAGTCGCGGCGCTTCTTCAGGCTGCGCAGCGCCTGCTCCCGGAGCACCTCCGGACTGCTGGCCACAACGTCGTCTACCGACCTGGTCTCAGCCATGACACCAGGCTCCCGGGTCGCACTGCTCGTGGCATCCGGGAAAGCACACGCTCCACGCGTAGGAAGTACTGCCTCAGGGCTTGCGCGCGCGGATGATCGCCGAGGCGGCGTGCTCGTGGACGCGATGGGTCTCGCGGATCTCCACGTCGACCAGCCCGGCGCCGCTGAGCGCCGCCTCGAACTCCTGCTGTGTGAGGGCGCCCGCGATGCAGCCGGTCCACTGCGCCATGTCGGCGCGCGTGGCGTCGTCCATGTCGGGGTCGGCGATCACGTCGGAGACGGCGAAGCGCCCGCCGGGACGCAGCACGCGGGCAGCTTCGCGCAGCACGCGGGGCTTGTCCCCGGAGAGGTTGATGACGCAGTTGGAGATGACCACGTCGACGCACGCGTCCGGGAGGGGCAGCTCCTCGATGTAGCCCTTGACGAACTCGACGTTCTCGACGCCTGCCTGGTGTGCGTTGGCGCGTGCGAGGTCGAGCATCTCGTCGGTCATGTCCAGCCCGATCGCCTTGCCGGCCGGTCCGACGCGCCCGGCGGAGATGAGGACGTCGGCGCCCGCGCCCGCACCGAGGTCGAGGACTGTTTCGCCCTCGTGCAGGTCGGCGACCGCCGTCGGGACGCCGCAGCCCAGCGAGGCTTGTACGGCGGCCTGCGGCACACCCTGAACCTCACCGCTGTCGTACATCGCCTCGCCGAAGACCTGCTCGCCGCTCGCGTCGGCGGTCAGCGTCTCGGTGCCACAGCAGCCGGAGCTCTCAGACGCCGGGCCGCAGCCGCAGGGCTGGGCGGGGTCGCGTCCCGCGACGGCGCGCGCCGCGGCGGCGTAGCGCTCGCGGACGGTCTCGCGGATCTCGGTGTCGGTCAGCTCAGCCATGTCGTCAGCTCCTTCAGAGCGTCGGGGAGGACGTAGTAGTAGGCCCACAGGCCCTGGCGCTCGGAGTCGACGATCCCGGCCTCGCGGAGCTTCTTGAGGTGGTGGGAGAGCGTCGGCTGGGAGACCTCGAAGAGCGGCACCAGCTCGCAGACACAGACCTTGCCCGCGTGCTTGCGCAGGACGTCGACGAGTTGCAGGCGGATCGGGTCACCGAGCGCCTTGGCGACGTCGGCCATTCGCAGCGCCTGCTCGCGCTCAACGTCGGGGTAGACGACGGGCTCGCAGCAGGGCTCGCCCGCTGGTCGTTTGCGCTTGGGCGTCAGTTCCAGATCGACGGGCATCTATCAACAGATACAGATTGAAACGATGATTGTCAATGGGTATCGTCCGGGCGCATGGTGTCGAGGATCGGAGGCTCGCCGTGAAGCATGTGCTGTTCGTCTGCACGCAGAACGCGGGGCGTTCGCAGATGGCCGAGGCGTTCTTCACGCAGCTGGCGCCCGCGGACGTACGCGCCGGGTCAGCGGGCACAGCACCGGCGGCTCACGTGCACCCCGAAGTCGTCGAGGTCATGCGCGAGGTCGGAATCGATCTCTCCGGGCGCCGACCCCGCAGGCTCGATCTGGAGCTGCAGCTTCACGCCGGCTGGGCCGTGACGATGGGGTGCGGCGACGCCTGCCCGTACGTGCCCGCGCGAGTTGACGACTGGGATATCGCGGACCCGGCGGGCCAGCCGCTGGAGCGTGTGCGCGAGATCCGCGACGAGATCGAGCAGCGTGTACGCCGCCTCGTTGAGGAGGACCTCGCTGCGATCCGCAGCGACAGGACCGCGCACGAACTACGGCTCGAGCGGTTGCTGCCTTCGCTCGTGCACGAGTTCAGAGAGGTGCGGACGCCCGAGGAGATCCGCTGGTGCGCCGACGCGATCCTTGACCAGTTCAGCGACGCAACCGTCCGCAGCTACGTCCAGACGCTGGTGCTTCGCAAGGCTCGTGAATGCCTGCGCGCCGAGGTCTGCGATCCCCGAGCCGCATGACTGACGCCCCTGCCAGCGCGGCGGAACAGGACGTCCTGCACCGGCTCTCGACGCTCGACCGGTTCCTGCCGCTGTGGATCGCCTTGGCGATGGCGGGCGGGCTGGCGCTCGGCTCCGTCATCCCCGGGCTCAACGACTTCCTCGACAAGCTCAAGATCGGGACCGTGAGCCTGCCCATCGCGCTGGGGCTGCTGCTCATGATGTATCCGGTCCTCACGAAGGTCCGCTACGAGGACATGGGCAAGATGCGCGGCGAGGGCGACCGCCGGATGTTCGGCGTCGCATTGTTCCTCTCGTGGATCGTCGGCCCGGCGCTGATG
Source organism: Solirubrobacteraceae bacterium (assembly GCA_036510915.1). Lineage (GTDB taxonomy): Bacteria > Actinomycetota > Thermoleophilia > Solirubrobacterales > Solirubrobacteraceae > F1-60-MAGs163. The sequence goes on from DATCDC010000121.1 coordinate 30,245, forward strand.
TTCGCGTTGGCGTGGATCTTCCTCGCCGACGAGCCCGCCTACCGGACCGGGGTCATCGTCGTCGGCCTCGCACGCTGCATCGCGATGGTCCTCATCTGGAACGACCTCGCCGGAGGCGACAACGACCGCGCCGCGATCCTCGTCGTGTTCAACGCGATCTTCCAGGTCGTCGCGTACGCCCTGCTCGGCTGGTTCTACCTCAACGCGCTGCCCGACCTGCTCGGCCTGGACACGCAGGGCTTTCAGGTCGGGATCTGGGAGGTCGCGCGCACCGTGCTCATCTTCCTCGGCATCCCGCTGACCGCCGGCTACCTCACCCGTCGCTGGGGCCTGCGCACCCACGGGCGCGAGTGGTTCGAGTCCCGGTTCATCCCGCGCGTCGCACCGATCACCCTCTACGGGCTGCTCTTCACGATCGTCCTGCTGTTCGCCATCCAGGGTGACGCGATCACTGCCGACCCGCTGACCGTCGCGCGTATCGCGCTACCGCTCCTCGCCTACTTCCTGATCATGTGGATCCTGGGGTTCGGCGTCGGGCGGGCCATGAGCTTCGGCTACCCGAAGACCGCGACGATGGCGTTCACCGTCGCCTCCAACGACTTCGAGCTCGCCATCGCCGTCGCCGTCGGCGTGTGGGGCGCCACGTCCGGCCAGGCCCTTGCCGGGGTCGTCGGACCGCTGATCGAGGTGCCGGTGCTCGTGGGGCTCGTGTACGTGGCGCTGTGGCTGCACCGCCGCTGGCGCTGGCCCCAGACCGACGCCCCGGAGCCGAGCGTTCCAGGCGGCCCCTCCCCCGCCCCGCTGACCGGCTGACCACACCGAACATGGCCACGGTTCTCTTCGTCTGCCTCTGCAATGCCGGCCGCTCTCAGATGAGCGCGGCGCTCTTCGAGCAGGCCGCCCGCGGGCGCCACCGCGCCATGTCGGCCGGGACACTCGCCGATCCCAACGCGCACGTGCACCCGGAGGTGATCACGGCCATGCAGGAGGTCGGGATCGACCTCTCGCAGCGACGCCCGCTGAGGCTCACCGGCGAGCTGGCCGCGCAGGCGGACCTGGTGGTCACGATGGGCTGCGGCGACCGCTGCCCCTACATCCCCGGCACCCGCTACATCGATTGGAACCTCGAAGATCCCAGCGGCAAGCCACTGGAAGACGTGCGCGCACTTCGCGACGACATCGCACACCGGGTCGAGCAACTGATCGACGACCTCGGGGCGAGCACCACCGACCATCAGACCTCCAGGGGAGCCGCATGACACGCATCGCCATCAACGGGTTCGGCCGCATGGGACGCCTCGCGCTGCGCGCGGCGTGGGACGACCCCGAGCTCGAGTTCGTGCACGTCAACGAGCTCCGCGGCGACGCGGCCACGGCCGCGCATCTGCTCACGTTCGACTCCGTGCACGGGCGCTGGGAACGAGACGCGCACGGCGCCGGCGACCGCCTGGGCGTCGACGGCGCCGTACTCGGCTACACGACGGCCGCGGCGCCGGGCGACGTCCCGTGGGGCGAGCTCGGCGTCGACATGGTGCTCGAGTGCACCGGGCGGTTCCGCACCCCGGAGCTGCTTGCGCCGTACTTCGAGCGCGGCGTGCGCAAGGTCATCGTCGCGGCGCCGGTCAAGGACGATCGCGCGCTGAACGTCGTCGTCGGCGTCAACGACGAGCGCTACGACCCGCAGGTCCACGACATCGTCACCGCGGCGTCGTGTACCACGAATTGCCTGGCACCGGTCGTCAAGGTCATCCACGAGGGGCTGGGAATCGAGCGCGGCTCGATCACCACGCTGCACGACCTCACGAACACACAGACGATCGTCGACGCGCCGCACAAGGACCTGCGCCGCGCCCGGGCGGCCGGCATGTCGCTGATCCCGACGACCACCGGGTCGGCGACGGCCATCGGCCTGATCTTCCCCGAGTTGCAGGGCAGGCTCGACGGACTGGCCATCCGGGTGCCGCTGCTGAACGCCTCGCTCACCGACTGCGTGTTCGAGGTGGCGCGCCCGACCACGGTCGACGAGGTGAACGGGCTGCTGCGCGCCGCCGCGGACGGGCCGCTGGCCGGCATCCTCGGCTACGAGGAGCGCCCCCTCGTCTCGGTCGACTACAAGGACGACCCCCGCTCCGGGATCGTCGATGCCCTCTCCACCATGGTCACGGACCGCACGCAGGTCAAGATCCTCGCGTGGTACGACAACGAGTGGGGCTACGCCAACCGCTTGACCGACCTGGCACGCACGATCGCGGGCCGGCTGCCCTGAGCCGATGAGCGACGCCCCCGCCACGACGCCGCGAGCAGGCGGCGACCTGCACAACTACGTGCTCGTCACCGCGGCCTACTGGGCCGACACGATCGCCGACGGCGCGATCCGCATCCTTGTCCTCTTCTACTTCTACGAGCGCGGCTACACGCCGTTCCAACTGGCGACGATCTTCGCCTTCTACGAGGTCTTCGGGATCATCACGAATCTCGTCGGCGGCTTCCTCGCCGCGCGGTTCGGGCTCAAGGTCACGCTCGTGATGGGGCTGGTCGTCCAGATCGTCGCGTTGCTGATGCTCGGCCTCGCGCCGAGCGCGTGGCTCGTCGTGGCGTACGTGATGGTCGCCCAGGCGCTCTCGGGCATCGCCAAGGACCTCACGAAGATGAGTTCCAAGAGCGCCGTCAAGCTCGTCGTCGCCGACGACGCTCCCGGAGCGCTCTACCGCTGGGTCGCCATCCTCACCGGCTCGAAGAACGCCCTGAAGGGCGTCGGCTTCTTCCTCGGCGGCCTGCTGCTGACGATCACGACCTTCCAGACGGCGATGCTGCTGCTGGCCGCGATGGTGTCCGGCGCGCTCGTGCTGACCGTCCCGTTCATGCACGGCGGCCTCGGGCGCGCGGACCGCAAGGCCAAGTTCAAGCACATGTTCTCCAACAACCGTGCGGTGAACATCCTCGCCGCGGCGAGGATCTTCCTCTTCGCCTCACGCGACGTCTGGTTCGTCGTGGGACTCCCGGTGTACCTGCGCACCGTGCTGGGCTGGACCTTCTGGCAGGTCGGCACCTTCATGGCGATCTGGGTGATCGGCTACGGCATCGTCCAGGCCTCAGCCCCGCGCCTCGTGCGGCAGCGCAGCGCCGAGCACGGCGAACCCGACGGGCGGACGGCGACCCGGCTCGCCTTCGTCCTCGCCGCCTTCCCTGCCGTGATCGCCGTGGCGCTCGGCGCGGGGCTCGACCCGACCTGGGTGATCGTCGGCGGCCTGATCGCGTTCGGCTTCGTCTTTGCGCTGAACTCGGCCGTGCACTCCTACCTCATCCTGGCCTACGCCGACGGCGACAGGGTCGCCATGAACGTCGGCTTCTACTACACGGCGAACGCTTGCGGCCGGCTCGCGGGGACGCTGCTCTCCGGGCTGCTCTACCAGTGGCACGGCCTGCAGGCGTGCCTCTGGGCGTCCGTCGCGTTCGTCCTCGCCGCCGGGCTGTTGTCGCTCCTGCTCCCCAACGAGCACGCGCCCTCCCGCACGGGGCGGAAGGGCGCGGTCGTCACGCTGGGCTGATCGGCCGGGCGGATCAGGTGGGCGAGCCGACGGGCTGGATGACCGTCGTGTCGCCGCCCTTGTCCTGCGGGATCTTCGTCTTGCCGCCGTACTTCGACTTCGGGCAGCCGTGCGGGCGGCCGAGGTCGAACGGGCCGGCCATCGCCTGAACGGCGGCGCCCTTCGCGTTCACCGTCGCGTTGACGACCGTCAGGATCGGGTCGAGGCGCGGCTCGTCGCAGAGCTTGGTGTCGATCGAGAGCTGCCCCTCGATCCTGTTCCAGTTCCCGCTGTAGGTGCCGACGCAGTTCTCGCCGTAGCCGGGGAACTGGCCGTTGCACGAGAAGGAGTCCGTCGGGACGACGTCCTTGCCCGCGGGATCGAGTGCGAAGACCTCGGTGTCGATCGACTGGATCGGGTGCCCGTCATAGAAGAGGGCGTAGCCCGTGATCGGGTTCGAGCACGCGAAGACGTACTTCACGGTGACCGCGGTCGCATCGTTCGGGTCGGGATCGCCCTTCTCGATGTGGCCCTTGCAGTTGTTCTGGTTGTCGTTGACGCCCGCGACGGCGGCGCTGTTCGACTGGTTTCCGAGCAGCACGAAGAGGCCGCCGAGAAGCAGTGCGACAGCCAGAGCGATGACCGCGGTGCGTCGCAGGGACGTGGCGGCGATGTTCAATTGATCCTCCATCCGGTTTCGCAGCCGCACCCACGCGCGGCCGACGCTGCGATGAGTGTCACGGGCGCCGGCGGTCCACTCGTTACCGGAACGTTGCCTGCACGTGAAGGTCCTGTGACTGCGCTTCAGTCACTGCCGGACTTCGGAGCGTTCGCGAAGACCTTCGCGCTGAAGGCCTTCGTCGACGCGTCCGCGGCGTGCCCGAGGGCGTCCGCGCCGAAGAACGCCTCGACGGTCTTCAGCAGCGAGTAGTGGTCGTAGGGGGTGTCGACCTTGGCGCCGCCGGGCACGTACTGCGAAAGGAGCAGCGCGCCGACCTTGGCGGTCTGCGGCGCCGCTCCCGCCGCGGCGTTCGGATCGGGCGTCGCCGGGACGCCGTCGGAGAGGATCACGATCAGCCCGCCGTCCGCATAGGCCTTCGAGGCCTGGATCTCGGGCACGACGGTCTTCAGCCACGCGTCCGCGGGCGCAAGCCCGGCGGGGGCGCCGTCGGCGCAGGGCGTCGCGCCGCCGTCGTGGCAGGCGTTCGGCACGACGTAGGAGAAGGCCGGCGTGTCGTCGATCGTCTTCAGGTCGGGAGCCAGCCGGTCGAGCCCGACGACGTTGGATCCGCAGTCGGCGGTGTCGGCGATCGAGCGGAAGTAGACGAAGGGGTTGCGCCGTGTGAGGTACGCGTCGCCGGGGCGCGGCGCCGCGAACGGATCGGCGGCGCCGGGGTCCGGCCGCCGGCAGCTCGTGGCGCCCGGAGGCGGCGCGGCGCCCATGTCCTCGAAGTAGCCCTTCCAGGTCACCCCCGCGCCGGTCAGCTGGTCGGCGAGCGTCACGGCCTTCGCCGGGTAGAGGCAGCCGTCGCCGCTGACCAGGCCGGTCTTCGTCGCGATCGTTCCCGGCTTGACGTCGACGTACTGCGGGCATTCGGTGAGCGTCGTCGCGTTCGGCGCCTGCCCGCTGATCAGCGCGATGCCGTTCGCCAGCGAACCGGGGGCGACCGAGGAGTAGTTCGTCAGCAGCGTGCCCTGCGCGGCGAGCTCCCCGCCGAGATAGGGGTCGTCGGTCGGCTGGGCGGGGTAGGCCGTGTCGACCGTCTGGCCGGTCAGCGGGATCACCCAGACGTGCTTGACCGGCGCGGGCGCCGCGCCGGAGGTGGGGGTCGTGGTCGAGGTCCCGCTGCCGCTGTTCCCGGTCCCCGAGCCGCTCGTGCCCGAGCCGCTCGTGCCGGTCCCCGAGCCGCTCGTCCCGGAGCCTGACGAGGGGGTCGTGCCGGAGGTGTCGACCGGCGTGACGCTCGTGTCGGTCAGCGTGGTCGTGTCCGTGGACGTGCTCGAGCTGCCGGTCGTCGAGCTGCCCGAGTCCGTCGTCGACGAGGACGTGTCGGCGCCCGTCGCCGGCGTCGTGGTGGTCGCGGGCGCGGGGTTCTGCGCGACCACGATGCGCCGCTGGGCGGCGAGACTCGAGGTGGAGTCCGGACCGGCGGCGATGCCGACGATCACGCCGAAGCCGAGCACCAGCAACGCCGCCGTGGCGGCGACCCGGGGCCGGCCGAGGGCCAGCGCGGCCGCCGGGAGCGCCGCGTCCTCGGCGAGCGGCACCCCGGCTACGCCGGGCGCGCCGGCGGGCGCTGCGACGACGCCGGGCGCGCCCCCGCGCGCGAGGGCGACGGGGTCGAGCCGCGGCGCCCCGCGGCGCGTCCCGCACTCCAGGCAGTAGCGCTGGTCGCCGGCGAGTGGCGCGGCGCACGTCTGGCACGGCTCCCCGTCAGGGCCGAGCGTGGGGGCGTGAACGGCGTTCGCAGGCATGGCAGGGGCGCCCGGGGCGCGGGCGCACGCACATCATGAGCGGCGCCCGAGGCGCTCGTGTGAACGCCTGGTGACCCCGGCCACGGGGCGCCGGATCTGTTCACCGCATCTTCACCGGCCGAGTACCAGCGGTTCACATCCTGGCCGCGACCCGGCACGACACTGCTCGTCGCCTGTGTCGCCAGGAGACCCTCTCCGTGCGGCCTCGATGTCTGTGAAAGGAGTCTCGTACATGAATCGCAACCGCCTGATCGGCGTCTGCGCCGCCGTGGCCGTCGGCGCGACCGCCGTCCCGGCGACCGCCTCGGCTGCCCCCGTCGTCACGATGAGCGGCTCGACCTCGGTCGCCCCGCTCGCGACGCTGCTGGCCAAGGCCTACATCAAGAAGTACCCGGGCCGCGTGAAGTTCAAGCTGGCCCAGGGCGGCTCGGACGTCGGTGTCGCCGACGTCGCGGCCGGCCGCGTCTCGATCGGCAACTCGTCGCGTGATCCCAAGCCCAGCGATCCGGGCGGTCTGTTCTTCAACAAGATCGCCAGGGACGCCATCTGCATCATCACGAACCCGGGCAACCCGATCGCCAATCTCTCGCAGGACCAGATCCAGGCGATCTTCTCCGGCAAGGTCCGCGACTGGAGCGACGTCCCCGGCTCGAACATCTCCGGCACGATCGACGTGACCGTCCGCACCCCGGCATCGGGCACGCAGGACGCGTTCCAGAAGATCTTCCTGGGGTCCAGCTCGGTGACGGGCGCCGCCTCGGCCAAGGCCTCGAACGGCCTCATCCAGCAGGCGGTCAAGTCCGACAAGAACGCCGTCGGGTACGTGTCACTCGACTTCGTCGCCGGCACGAACGCCGCCGCCTACAACGGCGTGGCGTGCAACCTGCGCAACGCGAAGTCCGGCGAGTACGGCGGCGTGCGCAATTTCTGGATGGTCACGCGTGGCCGCCCGGTGCTCGGCAACCCGATCCAGAAGTTCATCACCTGGGTGCAGAACTCGAGCAACGCCCAGAAGATCGTGGGCACGCACTGGGTGCCGCTGAAGTAGATGCTGGAACGGCTCCGTGAGCCTTGGACGGACCGGCGCGCCGAGCGAGTGCTCGGCGCGCTGGCCTGTCTGGTGCTGCTGATCATCATCTTCATGATCGTCTTCGTGGCGCTCAGGGCCTGGCCGTCGTTCCGTGAGAACGGGCTCTCGTGGTTCTCCGCGAAGGGCAACGCCGACGTCCAGATGAGCCGGATGGTGAACTCCGGGGCCAATCCGACGAACGCCGACTACCAGTTCGGCGCCTGGCCGCTGATCTTCGGGACCCTGCTGACGACCGTGTTCGCGACCGTCCTCGGGCTCGTCTTCTCGCTGCTGTCGGCGATCTTCATCGTCGAGTTCGCGCCCGAGGGCATCAGGCGGCTGATCGTGCCGGTCGTGCGGCTGCTCGCCGCGGTCCCGTCGGTGATCTACGGGCTGATCGGCATCCTCGTGCTGACGCCGTTCGTCGGCAACCACCTGATCTCTTCGGGCCGCAAGAAGTCCGTGGAGTTCGTGATCCAGCTGTCGGGCACGAGCCTGCTGGTGGCCGTGGTGATCCTGACGATCATGATCACGCCGATCATGATCGCGATCACCGTCGACGGGCTCTACGCGATCCCCCGCGCCTGGAAGGAGGGCGCCGTCGCCCTCGGCGTCAACCGCTGGCGCGCCATGTGGACCGTGACGGTGCGCGCGGCGCGCCCGGCGATCATGGCCGGCGCCGTCCTCGCGACCGCCCGGGCGCTCGGCGAGGCGATCATGATCGCGATGGTCTCCGGGGCCAAGGCCTTCTCCCCGAACCCCGCAGATGGCCTGACCTTCATCTTCGAACCGATGAACACCCTCGCCGCGAACATCGTCCAGAACTCCGAGTCGATCAACGCGCCGGCGATGCAGGCGACCCTCTACGCGACGGCACTGCTGCTGCTCGTCGGCGGCTTCGCGCTGTCGCTCGGCAGCTGGATCGCCAAGCAGCCGCTGAAGAAGTACGGGACGCGCGCCTGATGGCCACATCGACCCCGCCCGCCCTTCCCCCGCTGCGGCCTGCCGGCGGCGCACCCCCCGCGCGCAAGCGCCGCGCCAACGAGTCGGTCTCGACCTGGCGCTGGACGGACCGGATCGGCTACGTCCTCATGTGGGGCGCCGGGCTGCTCGTCTGCGCGATCGGCCTGAGCATCGTCGTCTACATGATGTTCCGCGGGCTGCAGTACCTGCGCCCGTCGCTGATCTTCAGCCATCCCCAGGCCGGGCTCGACCAGTCCAAGACGGGCGGCTTCCTGGACCCGCTGCTCGGCACGATCCTGCTCACGGTGCTGGGCATCACGATCGCGGTGCCGATCGCGATCGGCGCCGCCACGTGGATCGTCGAGTACGGCCGGCCGACATGGCTGGCGCGGCTCGTCGACTCGGGCATCGAGATCATCGCCGGGACCCCGGACATCGTGATCGCGCTTTTCGGCCTCGTGCTCTTCCAGCAGGGGATCTTCGGCTGGATGTCCTTCACCGCCCAGGGCGGCGCCGTCTTCGGGCGCTCGTTCCTGACGGCCGGTTGCATGATGTCGCTGATCGCGATGCCGATGGTCTTCGCGGCGACGCGCGAGGGCCTGCAGGCGATCCCCGGGCACGTGCGCGAGGCCTCCTACGCGCTGGGCAAGACGAAGGCCGCCACGATCCGCCGTGTCCTGCTGCCGTCGGTGAAGGCGAACATCTCGACCGGCGCAGCGCTCGGCATGGGCCGCATCGCGGGCGACACGGCGATCGTCGTGGTCCTGCTCGGCGCGACACTCACGCTCGACCCCGAGGGCGGCGTCCCGGGCCTGAAGGTGCTCAAGGGCACCGGCGGGACGCTGACGAGCTTCGTCTACAACAATTCACCAGCTGGTGAAGGCAACGCGCCGCAGAAGGCCTACGCTGCAGCTTTCGTCCTGCTGCTGATCGTGGTCGCGCTGAACTTCGCCGTCGACCTGATCGCCCGCAGCGGCGCGAAGACGGGGCTGGAGACGTCGAGGCTGGGAGCGAAGTGATGATCGAACGCGACGAACAGCAGGCCGGCATGCGCCACGCCAGCGATCCGCGCGGTGAGATCCTCCCCCCGCCCGTGCGGCGCATCCGCGTCGACGGGCCGCCGACGGTCGCGCTGCCCCCGCAGGCGGAAGCCGTGATCGACGGCGATGGGCTCAGCGCCACGACGATGCCGGGCGCCGGGACGATGCCGGCGCGTCCCCAGCGCGGGGTCGCCGGGCGCGAGCGCATGTCGCTCAAGACGCTCAGCGTCTTCTACGGTGACAACGAGGCCGTCAAGGGCGTCTCGCTGTCGATCCGCGAGGGCGAGGTGCTCGCACTGATCGGCCCGTCCGGCTGCGGCAAGACGACGCTGCTGCGCACGCTCAACCGGCTCACGGAGCTGACGCCGAGCGCGCGGCGCGCCGGCGTGATCCGGATCGACGGGACGGACGTCGACGACATCGAGGTGACGGCGCTGCGCCGGCGCGTCTCGATGGTCTTCCAGCAGCCCAACCCGTTCCCGATGTCGATCTTCGACAACGTCGCCTACGCGCTGCGCGAGCAGGGCGCCAAGCGCCCGAGCAAGAAGGTGCTGGAGCCGTACGTGATCGAGGCGCTCGGGCGCGCCGGCCTGCTCGACGAGGTCAAGGACAAGCTCGACCATCCGGCGCTGCGCCTGTCCGGTGGCCAGCAGCAGCGGCTGTGCATCGCGCGCGCCCTGGCGGCCGGCCCCGAGGTCCTGCTGATGGACGAGCCGTGCTCGGCGCTCGACCCGAAGTCGACCGCGGTGATCGAGGACCTGATCGTCGAGCTGCGCAGCAGCCTGGCGGTCGTGATCGTGACGCACAACCTCCAGCAGGCCTACCGCGTCGGCGACCACGTGGCGTTCATGTACCTCGGCGACCTCGTCGAGTACGGTCCGACCGAGCAGGTCTTCAGCGCGCCGACGGCCGAGCGCACGCGCGACTACGTCCGGGGGTCGTTCGGGTGATCGCGCGCGCCGCCGCACTGGCCGGCGCCGCCGTCGTCCTGGCCCTCGGCCTCACGGCCTGCGAGACGACCCAGGACACGAGCAAGCGGCTGTCCAAGCAGGGCCAGGCGCTCTTGAAGGGCAAGACGTTCACGATCGCGACGGCCAACCCCGACATCAAGGTGACGAGTACGGCCGTGCTGCAGGACCCGAACGGGACGGCCGCGGTGGTCGAGCTGAAGAACGGCGGCGCCGCCCAGGCCGACGTGCCGGTGCTGATCAGCGTCAGCGGGGCGAAGGGGAAGCAGCTCTACACGAACGCCGCCCCCGGGCTCGACCCCTCGCTCGTGCAGCTGGCTGCGGTGCCCAAGGGCCAGAGCGAGATCTGGGTCAACGACCAGGTCACGGCGACCGGCAAGCCCAAAAGCCTGAAGGCGACGATCGGCCTGGCGAAGGGCAAGGCGCCCGCGACGCTGCCGCAGATGACGATCACGAAGCTCGCCTTCGGCAGCGACGTCTCCGGCGTCTACGCGCGCGGCACGATCACGAACACCTCGAAGGTGGCGCAGAAGCGCCTCGTGGTCGCCTGCGTCAGCACCAGCGGCGCGAAGGTCAGGGCGGCCGGCCGGGCGATCGTCGACAACCTGGCGCCGGCGCCGACGCCCAAGCCGATCACGTTTCGTGTCTACTTCATCGGCAACCCCAAGGGCGGAAAGCTCGCGTGCTCCGCACCCCCGACGGTCTTCGCAGGAGGCTGACAGACGATGTCCACGCAAGACGTCCACGCACCGACGCTCGGCGCCAGCGGTGAGCCGTGCGCGACCTGCGGCGCGCTGCTGGCGGCCGACCAGCGCTACTGCCTGAACTGCGGCGCGCGCCGCACCGACGCGCGCCTGGCCTTCAAGGAGATCCTGGCGAGCAACGGCGCCGCGGTCGTCGGCGCCGAGGGCACCGCCAGGGACTACGGTGTCGCCGCTCCCGCTGCCGGCGGCCCCCCGGTGGCGCCCGCGCCCGGCGCACCGCCGCGCGAGGGCTCCGGCAACCGCGGCGCGCTCGCCGCGCTCGGCGGGCTCGCCTGCCTGCTGCTGGCGCTCGGCGTCGGCGTGTTGATCGGGAGCTCGGGGAACGACAAGACCGCCACGACCCCGCCCGCGCAGGTCATCAGCGTCGGCGGCGCGGCAGCCGGGACCGCCGCGGGCGCCTCCGGCACGACGACGCCGAGCACGACGACGCCGTCCTCGTCCTCCTCGTCGGGCTCGGGCTCCTCGTCCTCCGGCGGCTCGGGCTCCTCGACGAGCAGCGGCTCGAAGGCGACGAACAAGAACCTGCAGAACCTCAACAAGCTGTCCACGAAGGCCTACCAGAAGCAGTCCACGAAGCTGCCCAAGGTCGTGGGCACCGGCGGCAAGCCGCCGCCCAAGGACAACAAGCCCGCCGCCGGCGGCGGATCATTCCAGTCGATCGGATAAGGACCGCGAGATGCTCGACAAGTTCCGCAATCGCAGCGGAGCGCCCGCGGGCGCTCCGCCCGCAGGCCCGGACCAGCACGCCGACCTGCGCGCCCGGCGCGACGAGCTCGCCGAGCAGGTCGCCGAGCTGACCTGGGACCTCGGCGGCCTGACCTACGAGATGGCGATCCGCGACCACTTCCGCGTCGACGTCCTCGTCCGGCGCGCCGCCGAGCTGCAGGAGGTCGACGCCGAGCTCGGCGAGGTCGAGCGCCTGCTCTCGGCCGCCGATGAGGGCATCGGCGGCGCGTGCCGCTCGTGCGGCGCGCCGCACAGCCGCGGTGCCGTCTACTGCTGGAAGTGCGGCCAGCCGCTGATGCTCGAGGCGCCCAGCGCCGCGGTCACCGGCGTCGTCACGCCGTAGCGGCCGCCGCCCCACCGGCGCGTCCGGCGGCCGATCCCGGCACAATGCCGCGATGCCCGACGACGCGATCCAGCCCGAAGTTCCGGCCTGCGACGCCACGATCTCCCGCCGCCGACTGCTCGCGACCGGCGCCGCCGCCGGCGCCGGCGCCGCCCTCGCGGCAGTCGCCCCGCAGACCGCGAGCGCAGCCCGCAGGGGCGCGACCCGCAAGGTCGACGTCGTCGTCGTCGGGGCCGGCCTCGCAGGGCTGCAGGCCGCGCGCGACCTCGTCAAGGCCGGCCGCAAGGTCGCGGTCCTGGAGGCGCGCGGGCGGGTCGGCGGGCGCACGCTGAACCACGCGATCGGCGGCGGCCACATCGCCGAGGTCGGCGGCCAGTGGGTCGGCCCGACCCAGGACCGGCTGCTCGCCCTCTCCAAGACGCTCGGCGTCAAGACGTTCGCGACCTACGACAAGGGCGACTACGTCTACCACCGGGCCGGCACGCGCAGGACGTTCACGCCCGACCCCGTCGTCGGCGCGATCCCGCCGGACCCCGACGTCAGCGACGTCGTCAACCTGCTGCTGAAGTTCGAGGGCCTGCTCGGCGAGATCCCGGTCGACAGGCCGTGGGCCGCCGCGAACGCCCTCGCCTACGACGGCCAGACCGTCGAGACCTGGAAGCTCGCGAACTCGAGCACCGACGGCGCCCACTTCCTGTTCGACCTGGCGATCGAGGCCGTCTGGGCCGCCGAGCCGCGCGACGTCTCACTGCTGCACGCGCTCTTCTACGCCGCGGCTGCGGGGAACGAGACGACGAAGGGCAGCTTCCTGCGACTGCTCAACACGCACAACGGGGCGCAGGAGCAGCGCTTCGTCGGCGGCTCGCAGCGCATCTCGATCGAGATGGCCAAGCGGCTGGGCTCGCGCGTCGTGCTCGACGCGCCCGTGCGGCGGATCGTCCAGGGCTCGGGCGGCGTGACCGTCACGAGCGACGCCGGCGTCTGGAAGGCCAGGCGCGTCATCGTCACCGGGCCGCCCTCGCTGACCGCGCAGATCGACTACGAGCCCCAGCTGCCGGCCGACCGGGCCCAGCTCACCCAGCGCTTCCCGCAGGGCAATGCGATCAAGTGCCAGGCCGTCTACGACGAGCCGTTCTGGCGCAAGGACGGGCTCGCCGGATACGCCAACGGGGACTTCGACAGCGTCCGGCTGACCTACGACAACTCCCCCCCGGACGGTGGCCCCGGCGTGCTGCTGGGCTTCCTGGAGGGTCACAACGCGCGCGTGTGGTCGCGGCGCTCGGCGACCGCGCGGCGCGCCGCGGTGCTGGACGGCTTCGCGAAGTTCTTCGGGGAGCGCGCCCGCACGCCGAAGGCCTACTTCGAGATGAACTGGTCGAACGAGCGCTGGACGCGCGGCTGCTACGTCGGCTTCACCCCGCCCGGCGTGCTGCTGGACTTCGGCGAGGCGATCCGCACACCGGTCGGCCGCATCCACTGGGCCGGCGCCGAGACCGCGACCTACTGGAACGGGTACATGGAGGGCGCGCTGCGCTCCGGCACGCGCGCGGCGAAGGAGGCCCTCCAGGGGCTGTAGGAGCGCCCCGGGCCTGCCGATAGCCCGAGCGATGGCCCATCGCGCCCCCAGCCTCCGGCTTCGGCCGCCGAGCAGGCGTCCGGCGCACGGCGACTACCCTCAGGCCATGGGCGAAGCCCCCGGCGCCTCGCCGCGGATCTCGGTGATCATCTGCGCGTTCAGCGACGATCGCTGGGACGCCCTGTGCGCCGCCGTCGCCTCGGTCGGCGCGCAGACGCGCCCGGCCCACCAGACGATCCTCGTCATCGATCACAATCCGGGCCTGCTGGAGCGCTCGCGCGCCCGGTTCGCCGGCGCGACGGTCGTCGAGAACAGCGAGCGCCAGGGCCTGTCGGGCGCGCGCAACTCCGGCATCGCGGCGGCCACGGGCGACGTCCTCGCCTTCCTCGACGACGACGCGACCGCCGACTCCGGCTGGCTCGCCGCGCTCGCGGCCGGCTTCGCACGGGCGCGGGTGCTCGGCGCGGGCGGCGCGGTCGACCCCGTCTGGGCGGCGGGCCGGCCGGCCTGGTTCCCGGCGGAGTTCGACTGGGTCGTCGGCTGCGCGCACAACGGCATGCCGACCGAGCGCCGCGCGGTGCGCAACGTCATCGGCGCGAACATGGCCTTCCGCGCGGACACCCTGCGCGAGCTCGAGGGCTTCCGCGAGGGCATCGGCCGCGTCGGGTCGGTCCCGCTCGGCTGCGAGGAGACCGACCTCTGCATCCGGGTGCATCAGCGCTGGCCCGGATCGGAGGTCGTCTACGACCCGGCGGCGCGCGTCGCGCACCTCGTGCCGGCCGACCGCGGATCACTGAGCTACTTCCTCTCGCGCTGCCGCGCCGAGGGCCGCTCGAAGGCGCTGCTGGCGCGTTTCGTCGGCGCCTCCGACGGGCTCTCCGACGAGCGCACCTACACCGCCCGCACGCTGCCCCGCGGGGTCGTGCGCGGGCTGCGCGACGCGCTGCGCGGCGACCTGGGCGGCCTGCGCCGCGCCGGTGCGATCGTGCTCGGGCTGGCGACCACGACGCTCGGCTACGCGACCGGCCGCCTCGCGCGCGAGGGCCGCGGGTGAGCGTGCTGCAGACGGCTCAGGCGTGTCCGGCGGCCAGGGTGCCCGTGGCCGCCGGGTCGCCGGCCTCGCGGAGCTCGTGCTGCGACGTGGGGGCAGCCTTGGGAAGGCGGCGCAGGCGCTCACGGAAGATGAGCCGCAGGATGCGCACCCCGTCGCGGATGGGACGCAGGTTGCTCGAGCCGTACATGCGGTCCTCCTCGTAGCTCGGGACCTCGACGACCTTGAGGCCGGCCTGAGCTGCGCGGATGTTCATGAGGGTCTCGATCTCGAACCCGTCGACGTCGCAGGCGAGCTTGTCGGCGCACTCGCGCCAGAAGGCGTTGTAGCCGTAGCAGAGGTCCGAGTAGCGGGTCCGGAACAGCAGGTTGACCGTCGTCCCCAGGAACCGGTTGCCGGAGCTGCGCAGCCACGTCAGGTCGGTGCTGCCCCCGCCGTACATGTAGCGCGAGCCCTTGGCGTAGTCGGCGCCGTCGCACAGCGCCTCGACGAACGCCGGGATCTCCTCGGGCTTGGCCGAGCCGTCGGCATCGAGCGTCACGACGATGTCGCCGCTCGCCGCGTTCCAGCCGCAGATCAGCGCCTCGCCCTTGCCGCGGCGCTGCTGGTGGACGATCCGAGCATCAGGACGCAGGCGAAGGGCCGTCGCGACGGTGTCGTCGCTCGAACCGCCGTCGACGATGATGACCTCGTGGCTCGGATCGAGCCGCGGGAGCACGTGCGGCAGGTTCTCGGCCTCGTTGAGCGTCGGGACGACCACGCTGACACGCGGCTGGGCGACTCGCACGCTCGCATCGCGCAGGCTCGTGAGGGCTGCGTGCTCGCCGTGCGAGCGGTGCGCCCCCGCGATGATGGGCTCGTATGAGGTTGCGTACTCCTGCGCCGTGTCCATGGCCGTTTCCCCCTGGTGACTGTGGTCGGCGCCCCCCGATGGGCGACGTCCCGTTGCACTTCCATCGTGCGGATTCCCCCCTGCACGACGTGCATACAAGATACCGCGCCGGGGCGGTTCCGGCAGGCAACATCCGTCCACGAACGGGGCTGTTCGCTCGACCGACGGCAGTGGACGGTCGTTGAACGGAGTTGGACGCCGCGCCGGAGCTAGCTGCCGACCCGGCCGGCGCGCGCGCTCCTTGGAGCGGACCTCGCGCGCGCTGGCAGCAGCGCCAGCAACTCGGCGAACGCGTCGTCGACCGCGTCCGCGAGGAACCACACGTCCGGGACCTCCTCGCGGTCGCCGATGATCCCGAAGTCGATCCGGTCGCGGTAGCTGATGATCGTGAGGTTCAGGCCCATGCCGTCGGTGATCACCGAGAGCGGGTAGTTCGCCTCCAGCCGGGCGCCCGCGCAGTAGAGCGGGACGGGCGAGCCGGGGACGTTCGAGATCACGACGTTCAGCGGGGGGTTGAGCTGCCCGGAGCCGGCGACGCGCAGCAGCGCGCGCGCCGTCCGCCCGAGCAGCACCGGCGGGATGCCCTCGTTGGCGTCCTCCATGAGCATGCGCGGCGTGAGCTTGTGGCGCGCCTTGGCGACGTCGAGCGACTCGTGGGCCTGCGTGACGCGGCGCGCGGCGTCGGGCTCGTTCGTCGGGATCGGGACGACCATCATCGAGACGCGGTTGCCGAAGGTCCCGAACTCCTCCGGGCGGCGCACGGAGACCGGCACCATGGCGAGCAGCGGGTCGTCGGGCAGCTCGTCGTGCTCGAGCAGCCAGGATCGCAGCGCCGCCGCGGTGATGGCGACGATCGTGTCGTTGACCGTCACCCCGAAGTGGTCCTTGATCCGCTTGACGTCGGACAGCGCGAGCGTCGTCAGGGCGACGCGGCGGTGGGCGGAGATCCGGCGGTTGAGGCTCGTGCGCGGCGCGAGCATCCGGTCGACCGAGAGGTCGTCGTCGTGGCCGGGCACGGCACCCGCCACGCGCCGGGCAGCGCTGGCGATCGCGTTGACGCCCGGCACGCTGCGCAGGGTGGGCACGAGGTCGAGGTTCGGCAGCGTCCCGGGCATCGAGCGCAGCGCGCGCAGCGAGTGGCGCGGGGTGGCGACGAGGCCGCGGGCGAGCAGCTCGACGCGGCCCGGAACCGGGTCGGGCGGCGGGCCCGGCGCGGCCGGCGGGATCTCGCGCCCGGTGGGCTCGACGTCCATGAGCGTGACGAGGATCTCGGCGCCCGAGAGTCCGTCGAGCGCCGCGTGGTGGACCTTCGTCAGGAGGCCGATGCGCCCGTCCTCCAGGCCCTGGATGAGGTACATCTCCCAGAGCGGGTGGTCGCGATCGAGCGCGCGCTCGAAGATGCGGGCGGCCTGGTCGGCGAGCTGGCGCAGGTCGCCTGGCGCGGGCAGCGCGAGCTCGCGCACGTGGTAGTCGAGGTCGACCTCGTCCTGCTCGGCCCAGAACGGGTGGTCGAGGCTGAACGGAACGCTGACCAGGCGCCAGCTGAACGGCTTCAGCAGGTGCATCCGCTCGCGCAGCATTGCCTTGAGGTCCGCGAGGCTCACGGCGCCGCCGGGCGCCGTCGCGGGATCGTAGATCGCGATGCTTCCCACGTGGCCGTGCGTGCGGCCGTTCTCCAGGGCCAGGAACTGGGCGTCGAGGCTGGTCAGCTGCCGCATGGCGCGAGGCTATCCTCTGGTTCGCGCGCGCGTGTTGCGGGTTTCCCGCAGATTACGCGCGCGTATGCGCCCGCGCGTGCAGGGTCGCGTGCACCGTTGAGCGCGAGGCCGCGATGCTGCGTATCCTGTGCGGAACGGTGGTGTAGGTCTCCGTACGTCGTTCGAACGCTTCCTCTCGAGGTCTTGAGGTGCGGTTTACGAGCGTGCGAAAGCATCCGCCGGACTTCAGCCCCGGTTGAGTCTCCTCGTCGCTCCTCGTGATCCTCGGCCCGCCCGGCTGTCATCGAGATGTGGGCGAACAGCCAGTTGCACGCGCAACGAATCTGCGCTAAAATCCGACTCTAGGTATCGGATATACATGGAAATGACACTGAACATCGCAAAGAACCTTCCCGACGAGGTCCGTGAGCCGACCACGGTCGCCGACCCCGTCGACCAGCTCCTGCGCCGCGCGGCGCAGTACCGCCTGCTTCGCCCGAAGGAGGAGCTCGATCTCGCCAAGCGGATCGAGCGCGGCGATCTGCGCGCCAAGGAGCTCCTTATCAACTCGAACCTGCGCCTCGTGGTGTCGATCGCACGTCGCTACCAGGGCCTGGGGCTCGGCATGTCCGACCTCGTCCAGGAGGGCATGATCGGGCTGATCCGCGCCGCGGAGAAGTTCGACTACCGCAAGGGCTTTCGCTTCTCGACGTACGCGACGCTGTGGATCCGCCAGGCCATCCAGCGCGGCCTGGACAACACGGCCCGCACGGTGCGCCTGCCGGCGAACGTCGCCCAGCAGACCCGCAAGGTCGACCGCGTCGCGGCCGACCTCGCGGCGAAGCTCGAGCGCGATCCCACGCCGGAGGAGATCGCCGCCGAGACCGGCTTCGAGCCGGCTGAGGTGGAGCGCCTGCGCAAGCTCGACTCCAAGCCCGCCAGCCTCGACGCGCGCGTCGGCGACGACGACTCGGCGAGCCTCGGCGAGCTGCTCGACAGCCACGCCCTCTCCCCCGAGGAGGAGGTCGGCCGCGACGACGTCGCCGATCAGCTCGACATGGCCCTGCAGGAGCTGCCGGCCGAGGAGCGCCAGGTCATCGAGCTGCGCTTCGGCCGCCGCGGCGAGCAGCCGCACACCGCGGCCCAGGCCGGTCGCAAGCTGGGCGTCAGCACCGCCGAGGCCCAGCGCCTCGAGCAGCGCGCGCTCGACAGGCTCGCGACGCTCGAGCGCGTGAACGCGCTGCGCGAAGCGGCGTAGACGTCCCGGCGGGCCCCGGTCCAGTCGTCCCTTCTTCGAGCGCCCCGGCCCACCGGGGCGCTCGTCGTTCTGGACCCACCGCTGGAGCCGGCCGTCCCGGTGCGCCAGACTGACGGGGTATGCCGGAGCTCCCGGAGGTCGAGATCACGGCGCGGCGGATCGACGAGGCGTTGCGCGGCGCGGCGGTCGAGTCGGCGATGGCCCCGGGGATCAACGCCCTGAAGACGTTCGATCCCCCGCTCGACACGCTCGCAGGCCGGACGGTCGAGGCGGTGCGCCGGCGCGGCAAGCACCTCGTCGTCGACGTCTCCGGCGACCTGTCGCTGCTCATCCACCTGATGTCCGCCGGGCGCCTGCAGCTCTACGACAAGCGCGCCTCGATGAAGGACCGCACCTCGCGGCTGCTCGTGCGCATCGAGGGTGACCGCGAGCTGCGCCTGCGCGAGTTCGGCACGAAGCAGCGAGCCTGGGTGAAGCTGCTGGCGACGGAGGCGGTGGAGCACGACGACGCGATCGCGACACTCGGCCCGGAGGCCTGGCCGGACCCGCCCGAGATGCGCGAGCTGCTGGCCCGCCAGGGCGCCCGGCCCCTGCACGCCGTGCTGCGCGATCAGCGGGTCATCACCGGCATCGGGCGCTCGTGGGTCGACGAGATCCTCTGGACGGCCTGCCTGTCGCCGTTCAAGCGCGGCGACGACCTCGACGACGCCGAGGCGGCGGCGCTGCGCGCGGCGATCGTCGGACGCCTGGGCGCCGCGATCGACCACTACGAGGCCGTGCTGCAGCTCCCGCTGCCCGACAAGCTCCCGCTGCCGCTGGAGGTCCACCGCCGCCAGGGCGAGCCGTGCCCGCGCTGCGGGACGACGATCGAGGCGGTCCACTACGAGGACTACGTGCTCTGCTACTGCCCGCAGGATCAGACGGGCGGGCGGGTGCTGAAAGATCGCCGGCTCTCGCGATTGCTGAAGTGATGCGCCGCGCCCCCGGGCTGTGACGTGTCGCGCGCACGACATGCGGTGGTCTGCCGATCCGTGGGCCGCTCCGTCGCTCGGCGCGTATCGTCGAGGAGACCGACCGACCGACGAGAGAGGACC
This sequence comes from Solirubrobacteraceae bacterium, assembly GCA_036510915.1. Lineage (GTDB taxonomy): Bacteria > Actinomycetota > Thermoleophilia > Solirubrobacterales > Solirubrobacteraceae > F1-60-MAGs163. The sequence continues at coordinate 49,688 of DATCDC010000121.1, forward strand.
ACACGATGATCGAGACCGGTGAGCAGGCCCCGGACTTCACGCTGCCCGACCAGGACGGCGAGTCGGTGAGCCTCGCGGACCTCCGCGGGAAGACCGTCGTCCTCTACTTCTATCCGAAGGCCGACACCCCCGGGTGCACCACCCAGGCCTGCGGCGTGCGCGACCACCTGCCCGAGTACGAGGGCTCCGGCGCGGTCGTGCTCGGGGTCTCCCCCGACCCGGTCAAGAAGGTCAAGAAGTTCCACGAGAAGTACGACCTGAACTTCCCGCTGCTGGCCGACGAGGACCACGCGGTCTGCGAGGCCTACGGCGTGTGGGCGGAGAAGTCGATGTACGGCCGCACCTACTGGGGCGCGCTGCGCGCGACCTTCGTGATCGACGCCGCGGGCGTCGTGCGGCACGTGATCCCGAAGGTCTCGCCGAAGACGCACGACGAGCAGGTGCTGGCGGTGCTGTCGGAGCTGGCGGCGGCCTAATCTACTAGCCCGTGATGCGCGCGCGGGGCGCGGCGGCGTGGGCGATCTGCCACGGGTGGGTCGCCCCGCCGCTGAGCTCCATGCGCCAGCGCTCGGAGAGGCCGCGGCGGCGGGCGCGGTCGCCGCGCACGACGATCAGCGTCGAGCGGTCCTCGGTGTAGGCGATGCCCGTCGCGCGCACCTCGACGGTGATGGCCGGCGGGACGCGCTCGGAGGCGACCTCGACGATGCGCACGTCCTCGACCTGGAGGCCGCGCACGACGTAGCGCGTGCCGGGGCCGTCGGGGTAGAGCAGGTCGGCGATCGGCTCGGCGCCCGCGATCTGCTCGAGCGCGGCGCGGTCGCCGTCGATCCCGGCGACCCATGCATCGACCGCGTAGCCGACCTCGCTGACGAGCACCTCGGGGGCGAAGCGGCCGTCGACGAGCGAGAGGTCGAGCGCGGCCAGCCGCGCGGCGTCGTCGAGCGCCGGGCGCCCGATCGCCGCGATCTCGGCGACTGGCGCGGCCGATTCGGCCGCCTGCTCGCTGATCGCCTCGCGGCGCAGGCGCTCGCCGTCGGCCCACGGCGTCGCGACGATCGGGGCGCGGAGCTCGTGCAGGCCCTCGCGGCGCTCCTGGATCCGCACGACGATCCAGCGTTCCTCGCGGCGGCCGAGCGTCCAGTACTGGCAGACGCGATGGGCCTCGGCGACACTGCCGCGCCGGCGGACGGTCTGGCCGCGGTCGTCGCGCACGATGTCGCGCACGCGCCCGGCGATCCGCACGCAGACCTCGCTGGTGCGCACCTCGCCGCGATTGCACAGGCCGACGTACTCGACCCGCAGCTCGCCGATCACGTCGACCTCGTTGCGCCACCCGCGCCGGCTGAAGTCCGCCAGGCGCTCGTTCCACTCGATCATCAGCGTGTCACCGACGAGCGTCGCCAGATGTTCGCGATCGTCACGCGACCAGGCCGCCTGGACGTCGCGGAACAGCCCCTCCGCCGCGGCGTGCACGACGTCGACGGCGAACATCGGCTGCTCCTCGCTCGCCTCGGCGGCGGCGAGGCGCACCCGCCGCACGCGCCGGCGGCGCCGGCGCGTCTCGCCGGCCACCACGAACGGCCACAGCAGCCACAGCGTCAGCTGCGAGAGCAGAAGCGCGAGCGTCAGCGGCGGGCTGCCGTCGTGGCGCCGCTGGGCCGCGTTGCGCTGGTAGGCGGCGAACAGCAGGCGGACGATGAAGACGGCGATGACGAGCCACGCCGGGCCGAAGATGATGCCGTGGCCGCCGAAGCCGCCGCCGCCGAAGCCGCCGCCGCCCCCGCCGCCGAAGCCACCCGAGCCGCCGCCGCCGAGCGCGAGCGCCGGAGCGGGGACCGCGAGGAGCATCAGCGCCGCGGCGGCGAGCGCCCGCCCGGGCACGCCGCTGCGGCGCGCGCGCCACGACGAACGTCCCCGGTCGGCCATGCACAGGAGACTACGCCGCCCGGGCCCCGCGACATGCCGCCTGCGCGCCGCGATCGCCATCATGGGAGTGGTGACGAACGCGCCCGCCGCCGTGATCTTCGACAACGACGGGCTGACGCTCGACACCGAGGTGGTGTGGACGCGCGCCGAGGTGCTGCTCTTCGAGCGCCATGGGGGCGTCTTCACGCACGAGCACAAGGTCGAGCTCGTCGGCAGCGCAGGGGCCGTGGCGGCCGCGAAGCTCGAGCGCATGCTCGGCCTGCCGGCCGGCGCCGGGCCCGGGCTGATGGCCGAGCTCCACGAGCTGCTCGCCCTCGAGCTCGAGCAGGGCTGCGAGCCGATGCCGGGCGCCGTCGACCTGCTGGCAGCGCTCGGCGCGGCCGGCACGCCGGTCGCGCTGTGCTCGAACTCGCCGCGGCGCTTCGTGGACATCGCGCTCGCCGGCAGCGGCCTGACGGGCGCCTTCGCGGTGACCGTCGCCGGCGACGAGGTGCCCAACGGCAAGCCGGCTCCCGACCCCTATCTGGCCGTCGCCGCGCGCCTCGGCGCTGCGCCGGCGACGTGCACCGCGCTCGAGGACTCCCCGACCGGTGCCGCGAGCGCGCGCGCCGCCGGGATGCGCGTGCTCGGCGTGCCGTCCGTCCCCGGCGTGCGGCTCGACGGGCACGTCGACGCGCTGCACGACTCGCTGGCCGATGCGGCGCTGTGGCGCGCCCTGGGGCTCAGCCCGTCGTGAGCGGCCCCTCGTCGGGATGCCCCCGACGGAACAGGAACCACGCCGCCCCCCCGAACGGCACGGGAAGCCAATAGGAGAAGAGGCGGTAGGCGAGCGTCGCGAGGACCGCGTCGCCGCCGGTCACCCCGATGAGCGCGAGCGTCCCGGTCAGTCCCGCCTCCACGAATCCCAGGCCACCCGGCGTCAGCGGGATCTGCCCGAGCAGCTGGGCGGCGAAGTAGGCGAGGAGCGCGAGCGACAGCGCGGGATGCTGGCCCAGCGCGGCGAGCGCCGCCATCAGCACCGCGAAGTCGAGCAGCCACTTGCCGACCGACGCGCCGAGGGCGCGCTTCCAGCGCTCGCCGACGACCTCGACGATCAGGTCGCGCTCGCGCACGAGCCGCCCGGGCAGGCCCTCGAGCGGCGGACGGCGCCGCAGCAGCCGGTTGCGCACGCCCTGGGCGCGCCGCCCGATCCAGCGCAGCGGGCGGTCGGTCACGATCAGCACGACGGCGCCGGCGGCCAGCGCCACGAGCACCATCAGCGCCCACACGATGATCGTGCGCAGGCTGCGGGGAACGCTGCCCTGGAGGATCGCCGGGACGGCCAGCAGCGGCAGGCCGAGCAGCACCCCGAACGTCAGCAGGTTCGCCGCGGTGAGGCCGGTCGCCGCCGCGCCCGCGGGGGTGCCCTCGTCAACGAGCATCCGGTACTGCAGCGCGGTCGCGGCCGCGCTGCCGCCGGGGACGACGCGCCCGAACGCGTTGCCCGCCAGTTGCGAGGCGATCACCGGCCGCCAGCGCGTCGGGCGGATCGAGATCCACTGCACCGCCCACAGTGCGGCGAAGCTCCCCGTCTCGAGCACGAACATGATCGGGAACCACCACCAGGTGATCTCGCCCAGGCGCGGCGCCGAGGAGAAGAGCTCCACGAGGCCGGGGCCCAGCACGTAGAGCGTGATCAGGACGAGCGTGAGGCTCAGGACCCAGCGGAGGATCTGGCGCCGCGTGCGCATGGCCGACCGCGCCTCGTCCTCCTCGAAGCGCTGCTCCTCGGCCAGCGCCTCGAGCGCGAGCGCCTCCTGCGCGGACAGCGGCCGGTGCACGTCGGGAGCCGCGACGGGGTGCTCCTCCTGCGGGTCGCGGGGCATCGTGGGCACGGTACCCGCGCGCCGTCAGCCGGACACGACGCGCACGGAGCCGGCGATGCTCCTGGCGCGCTCGCGCGCCTCCTGCGGCCCGGAGCCGGTCGCCAGCGCGACGCCCATGCGGCGCCCCGGCCGCGCCTCGCGCTTGCCGAAGATCCGCACCTGCGCGTCGGGGTCCACCGCGAGCGCGTCATCCAGCCCCTCGTAGCGCGGGGCGTCGCCGGCCTCAACGGCGAGGATCACCGCGCTCGCGCCCGCACTGCTCAGCGGGATCTCGCCGGCCGGCACCGGCAGCCCGAGGATCGCGCGCGCGTGCAGCGCGAACTCCGAGAGCGTCTGCGTGGCCATCGTGACCATGCCGGTGTCGTGCGGGCGCGGGGAGACCTCGCTGAAGAGGATCTCGTCGCCGCGCACGAACAACTCGACGCCGAAGATGCCCGTCCCGCCGAGCGCGCCGGTGATCGTCGTCGCCAGCGCGACCGCCGCGGCGCGCGCCGCGTCGCTCATCGGCTGGGGCTGCCAGCTCTCGCGGTAGTCCCCGTCGACCTGGACGTGGCCGATCGGCGCGCAGAACGACGTCCCGCCCGCGTGCCGGACGGTCAGCAGGGTGATCTCGTAGTCGAAGGCGACGAAGCCCTCGACGATCACCCGCCCCGCGCCCGTGCGCCCGCCGGCCTGCGCATGGTCCCAGGCGGCCCGGGCGCCGTCCTCGCGCTCGACGAGCGACTGGCCCTTGCCGCTGGAGGACATGACCGGCTTGACGACGCACGGCACGCCGAGCGCTGCGACGGCGTCCTGCGTCTCCTGCAGCGAGTCGCAGAAGCGGTAGGGCGAGGTCGGCAGGCCGAGCTCCTCCGCGGCGAGGCGGCGGATGCCCTCGCGGTCCATCGTCAGCCGCGCCGCGCGGGCGGTCGGGATCACGCGCAGGCCCTCCGCCTCGAGGCGCTCGAGCTCCGGCGTGGCGATCGCCTCGATCTCCGGGACGACGAGCAGCTCGGCGCACGGCCGCGCGCGCTCGGCCTCGAGGAGTGCGCGCAGCGCCCGCGCGTCGGTCATGTCGATCACGGCGCGCCGGTCGGCGACCTGCATCGCCGGCGCGCCGGCGTAGCGGTCGACGGCGACGACCTCGCAGCCAAGGCGCCCAGCCTCGAGCGCGACCTCGCGGCCGAGCTCCCCCGACCCGAGCAGCACGAGGCGGACGGCACCCGCGGTGTTCGGAGTTCCGATGGCGATCCCCATGGCGGCGGGGGACGATACCCCGCGTACCCTTGCCCCGTGGCGCCGGCCTCCATCCTCGACGGCGCGGGCTCCTTCCTCCGCGCCGTCCAGAGCTTCTTCGACAGCCTCGCGCGGGTCGACTTCCCGTTTCTCCTGCTCGGGATGGCGCTGTTCATCGCCTACCTCACGATGCGCGCGCGGGCGCTCTACAACGCACTGCGCGCCGCCTACCCGGACGAGCCGATCCCGTTCCGCCGTGTCTGGGGCGCCTTCATCGCGGCCTACGGGTTCAACAACGTCGTCCCGGCGCGCGGCGGCGACGTCATCAAGCTGTTCCTCGTCAAGACGTCGGTGCCGGACTCGACCTATCCGGCGGTGGCTGCGACGTTCATGGTCGAGGGCGTCTTCGACGTGACGATCGGCATCCCGGTGCTGCTGTTCGCGTTCACGCAGGGGGTCTTCCCCAAACCGCCGGACTTCTCGCAGCTGCAGGCGTTCGACCTGTCGTTCTTCGCGCGCAACCCGCAGTTCCTGCTGTTCTGCATCACCACCCTCGCGATCGCCCTGCTGGTGCTGTTCGCCGTGCTGTCGCGGCGTGTCGTCGCGTTCTGGCACGACGTGCGCCAGGGGTTCACGGTCCTGCGCGACGGCCGCCTGTACATCCGCACGGTGTGGCTCGTGCAGTTCGGCGGCTGGCTGCTGCGCTTCGCGGCGTTCTGGTGCCTGCTGGAGGCATTCGGCGTCGGCGGCTCGGTCCGCAACGTCCTGCTCGTGCTCGGCGTCAACGCGGTTGCGGCGGTGGTGCCGTTCACCCCGGGCGGCGCGGGCGTCCAGCAGGCGCTGCTCGTCACGGTCTTCGCCTCGCAGGCATCCTCCTCGACCGTCGCGGCCTACTCCGTCGGCCAGCAGATCGCGATCGCGGCGGTGTCGCTCGGCGTCGGATTCGCAGCGCTGTTCTTCGTCTTCGGCTTCCGCTCGTTCAAAGACGTGCGCACGGCCGGGGCGGAGCATCGCCGCCGCGAGAAGGCCGCATCGGCCACCGACCCGCCGGTCTAGTGGATCTGTCCGGAAGTCCCGTGGGGTATCCGGCGGATGCATCGTCGTTCGTGGCAAGGACGCAGGGAGGGGCAATGCCGGCGGCATTGCCCCGACCGAGGACGACGCCACGGGCGGCGATGCGCCGCCGGGAACCCGCCGGACTTGCGGATGGGTCCACTGGTACCGGGCCTCAGCGCAGGCCCTGGCGCGCCTCGCGCACGAGCGCCACGGCCTCGGGGAAGATCGTCGCCATGGTCGAGCGGATCTGCTCGGCCTGCTCGGCGCTCGTCCCCTGGACGTTGACGCGGTTGATCGCCGCGACCGTCAGGTCGACGGCGAGCTTGATGGCGTTGTCGGCCCAGGCGAGCGACTGCTGCCCCTGCAACTGCTCGGCGAACTCCGCCATGCGGCGCTGCAGCTCGTCGGGATCACCGAACAGGTCTCCGAAACCACCCATGCCTTCCATGCTTGAATCGTAGCCATGTCGCAGCGCGTCACCGGGATCGGCGTGGAGCTCTGCTTCGAGGAGCGCGGGCAGGGCGCGCCGCTGCTGCTCATCCACGGGCTCGCGCAGGACCATGTCGCGCTGCTCCCGCTGGCCGAGACGCTCGCCGGCGCGGGCGCCGGGCGGGTCATCGCCTACTCGCGGCGCGGCTACTCGCCGTCGGGCGCGCCGGAACCCTACGACGGCACGACGGTCGCCGAGCAGGCCGAGGACGCCGCGTCGCTGCTCGCCGGGCTCGACGCGCGCGGGGCGCTCGCCGTCGGCGAGGGATTCGGCGCGTTGATCGTCCTCGACCTGCTGCTGCGCCACCCCCGCCTGCTGCGGGGCGCGGTGCTGGTCGATCCGCCGCTGTTCGCGTTCGTCCCGGAGGCCACACGCGCCCTGGCCGACGAGCGGGGGCGCATCCAGGAGGCGGTCTTCGCCGGCGGGCCGCGGGCGGGAGTCGCCGCATGGCTCGACGGGCAGGCAGGCGCCCCGCGCCAGGGCTCGGACCGCGAACGTGCGCTCCAGCACCACCACGCGTTCTTCGCCGATTACGCCGGGCTCGCCACGCTGCCGGTGACGCGGCGCGAGCTGCGCGCGATCGACGCCCCGGTCGCGATCGTCACGGGCCCGTCGACCGAGCCGCACGTCCTGGCGGCCGCGGAGGCGCTCGCGGGGCTGATCCAGGACGTGCGGCGCGCCAGGGACGGGGACGTCGTCAGCGCGGTGACCGGGCTCGCCTGACGCTCGCCGCCGCGGCGCGCCGATCCCTTGCAACGGCATCGGCGCGGCCGACGTGATCGCAAGGGACTGCGGCGCGATCGTCCGGGGCTATCCGCCGCGCTGGTGGAAGTAGAACCCGGGCAGCGCGCTGCGCGTGATCGTCTTCGTCAGCGACCCGCGCAGCTCGCGGTCGCTCGTGCGCACGGCGATGTCGTCGAGCGTGACGATCCCGGCCAGGCGCTCGCCCTCCATCACCGGCAGGCGGCGGATCCCGAAGCGCGCCATCGTCTCGGCGGCCTCCTCGAGCGGCATCTCGGGGGTTCCGGTGATCACGGGCGCCGAGGCGTGCCCGGAGGCGGCGACCGAGCCGTCGTGCCCCTCGGCGACGACGCTGACAGCCACGTCGCGATCGGTGATGAAGCCGACGAGGCCGCCGTCGGCGCCGGTCAGCAGCACCGCCCCCACGTTGCGCTCGCGCATGATCTCAGCGACGTCGCGGACCGAGGTCTCCGGCGGCGCGGTGACGACGGATTCGGTCATGACGTCGCGGATCACCATGCGCCGCGAACGTTACTCGCTCCGCGCGCCGCGGCCACACCGCCCTAGAATCGACCGCGTGGCGCCCCCGACCGCATCGCAGCTCGCCTGGCGCGCGCGCATCGAGTCGGTGCTGCGCGTGGCCGGCCCGGCGCTCGACCTCCTGCTCGCCGCCGGCGACCGCCTGTCCCGCGTGGTCGACCGGCAGGCGCCGCTGCCCGAGCCGGTGCGGCCGATGGCCCTCCCGCCGCAGCGCGCGGTCGGTGCCGGCAGCGCCCCGGCCCCGCACGCCTGACCGCCCACCTCTCCAGAACCCGGAACCGGATGTCCACACCTGACGTCAGCACGCGCAAGACCCCCGACCAGGCGCTCGCCTGGGAGGCCGCGAACCGCACGAAGGCGTCGATCGCCGCGTGGGTCGCCGCCGCGCTCGCGCTCGGCGGCGGCATCGTCACGAGCCTCGCCTACTCGGCGCTGCCGGCCTACCCGGACAAGGTCGTCACGATCACCGATGCGATGGGCGACCTCGCCGCCGGGAGGACGATCCCGGCCGGCCGCGCCGCCGCCCAGCTGCTGTGGATCTCCGACCACCCCGCGGCGCTGACGATCGGCCCGCTGCTGACGGCGCTCTCGGCGCTGCTCGTCTTCGGCGTCCTGGCCTATCTCTTCGAGGCCGTCAAGGCGCGCGCGCTGCGCTTCGGCCGCTCGCCGCTGATCTTCGCCGCGATCGGCGCCGTCGCCTACGGGGTCGGGACGGCGGTCGTCGGGATCGGCCGCGTCGTCGCCGCCGGCAACTTCTCGCCGACCGGCACGAACGCCGACGCGGTCGACGCGCTGGGCAGCGGACCGATCGCGGTGGGGACCGTCCTGCAGCTGCTCGGCTCGTTCAGCCTCGGCTTCGCGTTCATCATGATCGCCCTCAACGCGATGCGCGTCGGCCTGCTGACCCGCTTCATGGGCGTGCTGGGGATGATCGTCGGCGCGACGTTCGTGCTGCCGCTCGACCAGCAGGGGATCATCCGCTCGTTCTGGCTCCTGGCGATCGGCTTCCTGTTCGCCGGGCGCTGGCCGCGCGGCGCCCCGCCCGCATGGCGCAGCGGCCAGGCCGAGCCCTGGCCCAGCCGCTCGCGCGTGACGCCGCAGCAGCCCGCGGGCGCCCAGGCGGTCCTGGAGACGCCGGCGCCCGCTCCCCCGCCCCAGCCGAGCGCCGGTCAGCGGCGCAAGAAGCGCAAGAAGAAGTAGGGACGCCGTGGTGCCGCTCGCCGCACGCCCGGACTTCGTGCTCGAGGCCCAGCGTCACATCCGCGACCCCTCGCAGTTCAAGTGGTATGCGGTCACGCTGCTCGCGTTCGTCCTCTACGCGTACGCGACGGAGGTCGAGCGCGGGCGCTGGGACGTGATCGCCGCCGGCCTCGCCGTCTGGCTGGCGGACTGGTTCAACGAGATCGTCAACGCGCTGATCCTCAAGGCGACCGACCGCGCGCCGCTGTGGGCGACGACCGGGCCGTCGGCCTACCAGTTCCTCGTCGGGCTGAACGTCGAGATCATGTTCATGTTCGCCCTGGCGGGCATCGTCTACGCCAAGCTCCTGCCGCGCGACCCGGCGGTGAGGATCCTCGGGATGCCGAACCGGCTGGCGGTCGCGCTGGGCCTGTCGATCACGAGCGTGGCGGTCGAGCTGTTCCTGCACGCCACCGGGACCTTCCACTGGGAGTACTGGTGGTGGAACACGCCGTTCGTCCCGCTGATCGTCGTCTTCGGCTACCTCTGGTTCTTCCTCTTCGCCGCGTGGGTCTACGACGCGCCGGATCAGGGGGCCCGGTGGCGGCGCCTCGGCGGGCTCGCCGCGATCGACGTGATCCTGGCGCTCGTCTTCGGCGTCGGCCTCGGCTGGCTGTGACGCGGCGGCGCCCGCGCCGTAGGATCCGGCGATGGCCGATGATCAGCAGCTGGAAGTGGAACTCGCGGCACTGCTCGAGCAGGAGTGGTTCGAGCCGCCGGAGGACTTCCGCGCCAGGGCGCGCATCACCGACCTCTCCGAGCACGAGGCGGCCGAGCGCGACCCCGTCGGCTGGTGGGAGAGGCAGGCGCGCGAGCTCGACTGGTTCGAGCCGTGGACGACGGCGCTGGATGACAGCGAGCCGCCGTTCTACCAGTGGTTCAGCGGCGGCAAGCTGAACGTCTCGCACAACTGCCTGGACCGTCACGTCGCGGCGGGGCTCGGTGAGCGCGTGGCCTTCCACTGGCACGGCGAGGAGGGTGAGAAGCGCGCGATCACGTACGCGCAGCTGCTGGCCGACGTGCAGCGTTGCGCGAGCGCGCTGAAGGCGCGCGGGATCGGCGCCGGCGACGTCGTCGGGATCTACCTGCCGATGATCCCGGAGGTCGTCGTCGCGATGCTCGCGTGCACGCGGATCGGGGCGCCGCACAACGTCGTCTTCGGCGGCTTCAGCGCGGAGTCGGTCGCCGAGCGGATGGCGTTCAGCAACGCCAGCGCGCTGATCACCGTCGACGGCGCGCGGCGCAAGGGGAAGACCGCCGCGGTCAAGGCGACGGTCGACGCGACGATGGGCGACCTCTCCCATCTGGAGACGATCCTCGTCGTGCGCCACACCGGCGAGGCGTGCGAGATGCGCGAGGGCCGCGACATCTGGTGGCACGAGGCGCTCGAGGCCGCCGACCCGGACTGCCCGGCCGAGCCGCTGGACGCCGAGCATCCGCTGTTCATCCTGTACTCCAGCGGGTCGACGGCCAAGCCGAAGGGCATCCAGCACACCACGGGCGGCTACCTGACGGGCGCGGCGTGGACGTTTCGCAACGTCTTCGACGTGCGCCCCGAGAGCGACGTGTTCTGGTGCACGGCCGACGTCGGGTGGATCACCGGGCACAGCTACATCGTCTACGGCCCGCTGGCGAACGCGGCGACGTCGGTGATGTTCGAAGGCGCGCCGGACTACCCCGAGAAGGACGTCTGGTGGCGCCTGTGCCAGGAGTACGGCGTCACGATCTTCTACACCGCGCCGACGGCGATCCGCACCTGCATGAAGTGGGGCGCCGAGCACCCCCAGCGCCACGACCTCTCCTCGCTGCGCCTGCTGGGGACGGTCGGCGAGCCGATCAACCCGAAGGCCTGGGCGTGGTACTGGAAGGTCGTCGGCGGCGGGCGCTGCCCGGTCGTCGACACGTGGTGGCAGACCGAGACCGGCCAGATCATGATCACGACGCTCCCGGGCGCGCAGGCCGCCAAGCCCGGCTCCGCCGGGACGCCGCTGCCGGGGATCGCCGCGCAGGTCGTCGACAACGACGGCCGTGAGGTCCAGCGCGACGTCCAGGGCCTGCTGACGCTGCGCCACCCCTGGCCCGGCATGCTGCGCACCCTCTACAAGGAGCGCGACCGCTACCTCTCGGGCTACTGGGAGCGCTTCGGCGCCCCGACGTACTTCGTCGGCGATGCCTCGCGCCAGGACCACGACGGCTACTTCTGGGTCATCGGGCGCGTCGACGACGTCATCAACGTCAGCGGGCACCGCATGTCGACCGCCGAGGTCGAGTCGGCGATCGTCAGCCACCCCAAGGTCGCCGAGGCCGCCGTCATCGGCCAGTCCGACGAGGACACCGGCCAGTCGATCTGCGCCTACGTGACGCTGCGCGGCGACCTCGAGGGCGACGCGGGCCTCGAGGCCGAGCTGCGCGAGCACGTCGCCCAGCGGATCGGCAAGCTCGCCCGCCCCAAGCGCGTCATCTGGGCCAGCGAGCTCCCCAAGACGCGCTCGGGCAAGATCATGCGCCGCCTGCTGCAGGACGTCGCCGAGGGCCGCGAGCTCGGTGACGTCACCACCCTGCGCGACCCGGGCGTCATGGCCCAGCTGAGCGCCAGCGCCGAGGCGCGCGGGGACGACGGGTAGGCCATCCGCCCTCCGCCCGACACGGCGCCCGAGCGCGAGCGGCTGCTCGGCCTGGCGTCCGAGGCGATCACGCGGGGGTGGGAGTCGTTCGAACAGGCGCGCCCGCACGAGACGCAGCTCGGTGCGGCGCTGGCGCAGCGGCTCGCCGAGCCGCTGCCCGAGCAGCCCGGTGATCCGGCCGCGGCGATCGACGACGCCGCGCACGTGCTGGATGCGAGCGTCTCGCCGGCGCGGCCTCGGTACCTCTCCTACGTCGGCTCGAGCGGGCTCGCCGCCGGGACCGTCGGCGACGCGCTGGCCGCGACCTACGACGTCAATCTCGCCGGGCACTCCGCCGCGGCGGCGATCCTGGAGGATCAGGCGTCACGCTGGACGGCGCAGTTCGTCGGTCACCCGCACGCGCGCGGCGGCTTCACGAGCGGCGGCCAGATCTCGAACCTCACGGCGATCCTCGCGGCCCGCGAGCGGTCGATGCCCGGTGCCAGGGTCGCAGGCGTCCTCGGCCGGGGCGGCGCGATCTACTGCTCCAGCGAGGCGCACCAGTCGATCGTGCGCGCAGCCGACGTCGCCGGCCTGGGCACGGGGAGCGTGCGCCGCCTGCCACTCGACGGGCAGCGCCGCATGGCGCCGGAGGCGCTCGAGCGCGCGCTCGCCGACGACCTGGCCGCCGGGATCACGCCGGTCGCCGTCGTCGCCACCGGCGGCACGACGCTGACGGGCGCGGTCGACCCGATCGCCGACCTCGCGACGATCTGCGAGGCCCGCGGCGTATGGCTGCACGTCGACGGGGCCTACGGGCTTCCGGCGGCTGCGACCGCCACCGGCGCGCCGCTGTTCGCCGGGATCGACCGCGTCGACTCGGCGACCCTCGATGCGCACAAGTGGCTCGGCGTCCCGAAGAGCTGCAGCGTGCTGCTCGTGCAGGACGAGGCCGTGCTGGAGGCGGCGTTCGGCCACGAGGAGAGCTACCTGCTGCACCGCGAGGGCACGGCCAATCCGGTCGACCGCACGCTGGAGTACTCGCGGCCCGTGCGGTCCCTGAAGGTGTGGCTCGTCTTCCGCGTCCACGGCGCCGCGGCGCTGCGCTCGTGGATCCAGCGCGGGATCGACAACGTCCGGCTGCTCGACGCGCTGATCGCCGAGGACGCGGCCTTCGAGGCCCTGCACCGCCCGATGCTCTCGACGCTCTGCTTCCGCCACCGCCCCGCGGGTGTCGCGGACCTCGACGCGCACAACCTGCGTCTCGCGCACGCGATGCAGGACGACGGACGCGTCCACGTCGCGCCCGCCACGATCGACGGCCGTCTCTGCCTGCGCGTCTGCTTCGTGAACTTCCGCACGACGGCCGACGACGTGCGGATGACGCTGGACGTCGCCCGCGAGGTGGGCGCGATGGTCTGAGGCTTCCGTCCGCTTCTCGGTCGGGTTCCAGGCGCCGCGTCGCTCGCCAAGCGATGAGGGTTCGGCCCGCATACCGACGTCAACCATCATCAACCGTCCGCGCGACCGCGAGCGACGATGATTTCGCCCGCACTCCGAGGTCAACCATCATCAGCAACCACAAGCGCGACCGGACGATGACGTCGAGCCGGTAGTAGTCACGCGTGGCCATCTCGTACGTCAGGCCGGGCGCTCGCAGCGCGCCTAGCGCGCGCCGAGCGCGTCGAGCTTCGCCTGGGTGCGCATCTCACTGAGGATGCGCTCCAGGCGGGGCTCGGCAGTGTCGTCGACGTGCGTCATCGTCGCTGCGACGGCGGGATGCACCGCGGCGATGCAGCGGTGCATCTCGTGCGCGACGGCCCGGTAGCTCGGATGCCCCTCGCGGCCCGAGCGCAGCTCGATCAGCTGCATCGCCTCGCGCGCGTTGCAGTCCAGCACGTAGCGGATCCGGTAGCCGAGGCACAGCGCGTAGAGCGCCTCGCGCTCGTGACCTGCGCTCGCCAGACGCTCCCACTCGGCCTGCGAGATCTCGAGCGCGCGCCGGTACTCGTCGCCGGCGCCCGCGGCGTCGACCTCGTCCGGCACCCCGGCGCCGAGCTGGGGGCCCAGCGTCTGCCATTGCACCGTCAGCATCCGATGGCGCTGCAGGTCGCGGAAGGCGCCGTAGTCGGAGACGATCTCGAAGCGGTAGCGCAGCGCCTCGAAGCCCCGGCCCGGCCGGTGACGGCGATTCGCGCGCTCGCCGACGAGGTCCGCGAGCAGCGCGGCGCGCTGCTCGGCGCCGAGCTCGCCGACGCGCTGCCGGGTCACGCGCTCACTCGCGGCGGTCTGCTCGAACAGCAGCGCGGCGAGCAGGTCCTCCTCGCTGCCGTCAACGTGCAGCAGCGTCACGGACGGGCCGCCGTGGCCGTCGTCCCCCGGCTCGCGGTCGAGGCCCAGCCGCCCCGCCCAGGCCCGCGCGGCGCGCTCGCGGCGCTCGAGGAACGTGACCCACTCGCCGCCGCGCTCGGGGCGCTCGACGCGCGCGACGAAGCTCGGCATCACCGCCTTCATCGTGCCCAGCAGCATGGCCCCGTAGTCGCGCGCCTCGGGCAGCGGGTGGGCCATGAGGTGCAGGATCAGCTGCTCGTAGGTCTGGCCGGTGGCGAAGATCCCCATGTGCGACAGCGAGGCCGCCGGCAGCAGCCCGCGCAGCAGGTCCAGCGCCTTCGCCTCGACGGCGCGGCGGTGGGCGGAATCCGAGCCGCCGGCGGGCGCGGGGAACGTCGACTCCACCCACGCCGACACCTGCGGCAGCGCCGCGGCGTACGTGCCGAAGAGCCGGTCCATCGCCGCCTCGTACCGCGGCCCGAGCTCGGCGTCGCGGTAGTAGCGGTAGCCGCCCCCGGGCATCGGGCCGTCGTAGCGGATGTAGCGCGTCGACTGCTCCAGGTAGGCCCCGAGCCGCGGGCGCTGCAGCACCTTCGTCAGGACGTTGGAGACCCACTCGCAGGCGATGTGCGCGCCGCCGAGCTGGGCGACGGAGTCGTCGCCGTAGCCGACGAAGATGCGCTCGTAGAGGCCGGCCGCGCGGCGCCCCTCGTCGCCGTCCCACGCGACGCCGGCGCCCACGGAGGGCAGCGATTCGGCGAACTCGTCGAGGAACAGCCGCCGCAGCGTGCCCTGATAGCGCGAGTAGCGCGCGAACAGCGCTCCCTTGACCGTCTCGGGCAGGTTCACGAGCGCGAACACCGGCTCGTCGAGGTTCGTCACGTGGGGGGCGAGCACGGCTCGCTCCTGGGCGCTGAACGTCTCGACGGGGTAGTCCACGGGTCGCGAACCGTAGCGCGCTGGGCGGCGGGCCTGGCGCCGCCCGATGGCGTCCGCGTTCGGGTGTTTTCCCACCAACTCCACAGGCGACGTGTGAGGGTTGATAATGTCCGAAATCCGATCGGGATTACCAAGTTTTCCACCGATTCACTGGAGATTGCCGCCGATGCACCGCCGTTCCCCCGTCCACCTCGCGCTCGCCGCAACCGCGGCCCTGGTCGCGCTCGCGGGCTCGGGCTGCGGCGGAGCCAGCGACTCGACGACGGGAGGCGCGGCGGCGACGAGCGGCGCGACGAAGCTCGCGCTCGTGGCCTACTCCACCCCGCAGGTCGTCTACGACGAGGTGGTGCCCGCCTTCCAGAAGACGAGCGCCGGGAGGGGCGTCGGCGTCACGACCTCGTTCGGGGCCTCCGGTGAGCAGAGCCGCGCAGTCGAGGCCGGCCTGCCCGCGGACGTCGTCTCGTTCTCGATCGAGCCCGACATCGACCGCCTCGTGAAGGCCGGCATCGTCTCCAGCAGCTGGTCGAGCGCCCCGTACAAGGGCCTCGTCAACACCTCGCTCGTGACGTTCGTCGTGCGCAAGGGCAACCCGAAGGGCATCCACTCGTGGAGCGACCTGCTCAAGCCCGGCGTCCAGGTCCTCACCCCGAACCCGTTCACCTCCGGCTCGGCCAAGTGGAACCTGCTCGCCGCATATGGGCAGGCGTCCGGCGCCGGCAAGGACCCGCAGGCGGGCCTCGCCTACGTCAAGGAGCTGCTGACCGGGCACGTCAAGGTGCAGGACAAGTCCGCGCGCGAGGCGCTGCAGGACTTCACCTCCGGCAACGGCGACGTGCTGCTCTCCTATGAGTCCGAGGCGATCACGGCGCAGAAGAAGGGACAGCAGGTCGACTACGTCACGCCGCCCGACACGATCCGGATCGACATCCCGATCGCCGTCACGAAGACCTCCAAGAGCCCGGCGGCGGCGCAGGCGCTCGTCGACTACGCGCTCACGCCGCCGGCCCAGCAGGTCTTCGCCGACTGGGGCTACCGCCCGGTCAACCCGGCCGTGCTGAAGGCGAACGCGGCGAAGTTCCCGGTGCCGTCCGGGCTCTTCACGATCGACGACCTCGGCGGCTGGACGAAGCTCAACGCGGACCTGTTCGACGTGACCAACGGCTCGGTCGCGAAGATCGAGGAGCAGGCCGGGGTGTCGACGGCGAAGTGAGCACGCCCGCCGTCATCGAGGCGCCCGCGACCGGCCGGCGCCGCGCGCGCGGCCGGCGCGCGAGCGAGGGCACGCCCGCCGTCGTGCGGCCCGGGCGCCTGAGCATCGGGATCGTCACGCTGTGGCTGAGCCTGATCGTGCTGCTGCCGCTGGCCGCGGTCGTGGCGAAGTCGCTGGACGACGGCCTCGGCGCGTTCTGGACGGCCGTCAGCGGGCGCCAGGCGGTCGCTGCGCTGCGCTTCACGCTGATCGTCTCGCTGATCGTCACGGCGATCAACGCGCTGGCGGGCACGCTGATCGCCTGGGTGCTGGTGCGCGACGAGTTCCGCGGCAAGCGCGCGATCAACGCGCTGATCGACCTGCCGTTCGCCCTGCCGACGATCGTCGCGGGGATCACGCTGCTCGCCCTGTACGGCAACTCGAGCCCGCTGGGCATCGACATCGCCTACACGCAGACCGCCGTCGCCTTCGCGCTGCTGTTCGTCACCCTGCCGTTCGTCGTGCGCTCGGTGCAGCCGGTGCTGCTCGAGCTCGACCGCGAGATGGAGGAGGCCGCGGCGTCGCTCGGGGCGAGCGCCTGGACGACGTTCCGCCGCATCGTCCTGCCGAACCTCGTCCCGGCGATCCTCGGTGGCTGCGCGCTGGCCTTCGCGCGCGCCGTCGGCGAGTTCGGCTCGGTCGTCCTGATCTCGGGCAACATCCCGTTCCACACGCAGGTCGCCTCGGTGTTCGTCTACCAGCAGCTCGAGGGCGACGCGCCCGTCTCGGCCGCGGCCGTCTCGGTGGTCCTGCTGCTGCTCTCGCTTGCGGTCCTGCTCGGTATCCGCGGCCTGGCCCGCCTGGGGGCGCGTCATGAGCTCTGAGCGCAGCGCGCGCCTGGGCCTGCGGACGATCGCGCTCGCCTACCTCGGCGCGCTGCTGTTCGTCCCGGTCGGCCTCGTGCTCTACCGCACCTTCCAGCCGGGCATCGCCGAGGTCTGGGCGTCGATCACGACGCCCGCCGCGATCCACGCCTTCCAGCTGACGATGATGGTCACGCTGATCGCCGTGCCCCTGAACACGGTGCTCGGCGTCCTCGCCGCGCTCGTCATCGTGCGCGGGCGCTTCCGCGGCAAGGCGCTCCTCGACATGCTCATCGACCTGCCGTTCGCGATCTCGCCGATCGTCATCGGGCTGTCGCTGATCTTCGTCTACGGGCAGACCGGCTGGTTCGGGAGCGCGCTGGCCGACGCCGGCGTCCAGATCATCTTCTCCTGGCCCGGGATCGCACTGGCGACGATCTTCGTCACGCTGCCGTTCGTCGTGCGCGAGGTCGTCCCCGTCCTGCGCGAGGTCGGCACCGAGCAGGAGCAGGCGGCGGCGACGCTCGGCGCCTCCCCCTGGCAGACCTTCGGCCGCGTCACGCTTCCGGCGATCCGCTGGGGCGTCGCCTACGGCGTCGTCCTGTCGACGGCGCGGGCGATCGGCGAGTTCGGCGCCGTCAGCGTCGTCTCCGGCCACATCGCCGGGCAGACCGAGACGCTGACGCTGCTCGTCGAGCAGCGCTTTCAGAACTTCAACGTCGCCGGGGCGTATGCCGCCTCGGCGCTGCTGGCCGTCATCGCGCTCGGGACGCTGCTCGCGATGACGCTCATCAAGCCCCGCAAGGAGCACGCATGATCTCGGTGACCGGTGTGTCGAAGCGCTTCGGCGACTTCCTGGCCCTCGATGACGTCTCGCTGGAGGTGCCCGAGGGCTCGCTGACCGCCCTGCTCGGGCCCAGCGGCTCGGGCAAGTCCACGCTGCTGCGCATCGTCGCCGGGCTGGAGACCCCGGACGCGGGCGCGGTCGTCATCGACGGCAACGACCAGACCGGCGTGCCGGCGCAGCGCCGCGAGATCGGCTTCGTCTTCCAGCACTACGCCGCGTTCAAGCACATGAGCGTGCGCGAGAACGTCGCCTTCGGCCTGAAGATCCGCAAGCGCCCCAAGGCGGAGATCGCCGCGCGTGTCGACGAGCTGCTCGGCATCGTCGGGCTCTCCGGCTATCAGGACCGCTACCCCTCCCAGCTCTCCGGCGGCCAGCGCCAGCGCATGGCGCTCGCCCGCGCGCTCGCCGTCGAGCCGCGCGTGCTCCTGCTCGACGAGCCGTTCGGCGCGCTCGACGCCAACGTGCGCGCCGACCTGCGCCGCTGGCTGCGCCGCCTGCACGAGGAGGTGCCGGTGACGACGGTGATCGTCACGCACGACCAGGAGGAGGCGATGGAGATCACCGACCGCATCGCCGTCATGCACGACGGGCGCATCGCCCAGGTCGGGCCGCCGCGCGAGCTCTACGAGCAGCCGGCCGACGACTTCGTCATGGGCTTCCTGGGCCCGGTCTCACGCCTGGGCCGGCGGCTCGTGCGCCCGCACGACCTGTACATCACCGCGGACCCGCGCGACGGCGCGCTCGAGGCGATGATCACCCGCGTCGTGCACCTGGGCTTCGAGGTGCGCGTCGAGGTCGTGCTGAGCGGCGGCGCGAGCCTCGCGGTGCAGATCACGCGCGGCGAGGCCGAGGCGCTCGAGCTGCGCTCCGGCGACATCGTCTGGGTGGCGCCCGACCGCCCGGGCGGGAGCGAGCTCGTGGCGCCGCGGCCCGGCGGTGCGCCGGACGCGTCCGTCAGCGTGTGAGCCAGCTCTCGGGGTCGGCGGCGAGCCGCTCGATCCCGCCGGGCAGCTCGCCCGAGGCGATGTCGGCGAGCGTCACCGTCTCCAGCACCGCGCGCAGGTTCGAGCGCAGCGCGATCCAGACGCGCGGCAGCGCGGTCGCCGCCCCCTCGTAGCTCACGCGCTCGGGCGCCTCCCCGCGCACCGAGGCGAGCGGGCCCTCGACGGCGCGCATCACGTCGGCGACGGTGATCTCGTCCGCCGGGCGCGCGAGCCAGTAGCCGCCGTCCGCACCGCGGCGGCTGGCGACGATCCCGGAGTGGCGCAGCTCGGAGAGGATGTTCTCCAGGAACTTCAGCGAGATGCCCTGCGCGGTCGCGATCGTCTCGCCCTTGACCGGGCCGTCGTCGCCCGCCGCGGCGAGCTCGACGGCTGCGCGGACGGCATAGTCGGCCTTGGCGGAGAGACGCACGAGGTCGATTCTCTCCGATCGGGCGGGCGGACTACAGCCCGAGGCCGCGGGCGGCGCTCTGCACCAGGTCGAAGAGCGGCTGCGGGAAGATGCCGAAGAACAGCACCGCGGCGCCCAGGACGATCGCGACGAGCTGGACCTCCCAGCCGGCCGACGGGCGGTCGGCCTCAGGGCTGCCGCCGGCGAGTGCCGGCAGGCCGGTGCGGGCGTCGACGTCGGGCGCGAGCGCCGGCTCGGCCTCGTCGCGCCACATCGCCGCGACCACGGGCAGGTAGTACGCCAGCGAGATCATCGAGCCGATCACGATCAGGATGCCCAGCCACGTGTAGCCGCCGTCGGCGGCCGACTCGATCAGGCGGAACTTCCCGATGAAGCCGGCGGTCGCCGGGATGCCCGCGAGGCTCAGCATCGCGAGCGTCATGCTGACCGCGAGCAGCGGGCGCCGGGCGCCCAGGCCGCGCAGCGCGCCGATGTCGTCCCCCATGCCGGTCTCGCGCTCGCGCGCGGCGATCACGGCGAACGCCGCGAGGTTCGAGACGAGGTAGACGGCGAGGTAGAAGAGGACGGCCTGCACGCCGAGGCTGGTGACGACGACGAACCCGACGAGGATGTAGCCCGCCTGTGCGATCGAGGAGAACGCGAGCATGCGCTTCATCGAGGACTGGCCCAGGGCACCGACGTTGCCGATCAGGATCGAGAGGATCGCGATCGCGATCCAGACCGGGCGCCAGTCGTCGACCGCGGGCAGCAGCGCCGTGTCGAAGAGGCGCAGGATCGCCCCGAACGCCGCCGTCTTCGTCGCGACGGACATGAACGCCGTCACCGACGTCGGGGCGCCCTCGTAGACGTCGGGCGTCCACTGGTGGAACGGGGCCAGCGAGGCCTTGAAGGCCAGCCCGACGACCGTCATCGCGACGGCGGTGAGGAACAGGACGTCGCCGGCGACGTGGTGGGTGACGATCGCCCGGGCGATCGCGCGGTAGCCCGTCTGGCCCGTCGCGCCGTAGATCAGCGCAAAGCCGTAGAGCAGCGTCGCCGAGCCGACCGAGCCGATGATCAGGTACTTCAGCCCGGACTCCAGCGAGCGCTCGCTGCGCATCATCGACGCGCAGAGGATGTAGAGCGGCAGCGACAGCAGCTCGAGGCCCGTGAACGTCGTCACGAGGTTCGTCGCCGCGACGAGCACGACCATGCCCGCGCTCGAGACGAGCATCAGCGCGAAGAACTCCCCGTGGGCCAGGTCCTTCGCTGCCTGCCCGCGCCACGCGATCAGCGTCGCCACCACGCCGGTCGCGCAGACGAGCAGCGTCGAGAGCAGCGTGAGGCTGTCGATCCGCATCGCGCCGGCGACGACGAGCGTGTCGGCGTCCCACTGCCAGATCGCGAGGCCGATCGCCGTGCCGAACGCCGCGAGCGCGAGGAACGGGACGAGCTGCTCGCGCGCGGCGCGCGAGCGCAGCAGGCCGGCGAGCAGCACGACCACCGAGCCGCCGAGCAGGGCGAGAATCGGCGAGATCGCCGACCAGTCGATGTACGGGCCCTTGACGGTGGCGAGCACGGCGGTCATCGCGCGGCCTCCTGGGTCCGCTCCGCGGCGAGCGCGTTGTTCACCTGGACGAGCTTGGCCCCCGCGATCGCCCGCGTCACCGCACGGTCGCCGCGCTTGAGCGCGAGCTGCGGGTAGAGCGCGAGCGCGAGGACGACGAGCATCATCGGGACGAGCACGAGGCCGTCGCGCAGGCTCATCTCGCGCGATTCCACATCGGGCCCGGCGCGGTTGTGCATCGAGCGGATGTAGAGGCGCAGGGCGTAGACGGCGGCCATCGCGACGCCGGCGAACGCGACGACCGAGATCGCGAGCTTGGACTGGAAGACGCCGAGCAGGATGAAGAACTCGCCGATGAAGTTCGCCGAGCCGGGCATCGCCAGCAGCGCGTAGGTCAGCACCAGGAAGACCGCGGCGAGCACCGGCGCGCGGAATGCTCCACCGCCCATGTCGCGCACGTCCTCGCTGCCGCCCGCGCGCGCGGCGAGCAGCGCGACGATGAAGATCATCGGCCCGGCGACGAGCGCGTGGTTCATCGACTGCAGCAGCGCGCCGTCGGCGCCGCGCTGGTTCAGCGCGAAGATGCCGAGCACGATGAAGCCGAGCTGGGCGACCGACGAGTAGCCGAGGATCAGCCGCGCCTTGGTCGTCGTGAACGCCATCGCCGAGCCGTAGAGGATCGAGGCGAGTGCCACGAGCATGACCAGCTCCTGGAAGTGCACCGCCGCCTTGGGGAAGAGCGGGATCGCGACCTGCAGGAAGCCGTAGGCGGCGACCTTGCTGAGGATCGCGGTGAAGACGGCGAGCACCGGGATCGGCATCTGCTGGTAGCCGTCGGGCATCCACCCGTGGAAGGGAAAGGCCGGCATCTTGATCAGGAAGGCCAGCGCGAAGACGAGGAAGATCCACTCCTGCGAGCCGCGCGTCAGCGGGTGGCGCACGAGGTCGCTGAGGACGAACGTCGGCGTCCCGCCCTTGGCGGCGAGCACGCCGGTTGCGATCGCGCCGACGAGCATCAGCAGCGAGCCGACGAGCGTGTAGATGAAGAGCTTGAGCACCGCCGGGCCGCGGTCCGGCCCGCCCCAGATCAGCGTCAGGAAGTAGAACGGCACGAGCATCAGGTCGAAGAAGACGACGAACAGCGCGAGGTCCTGCGCCATGAACGCACCGAGGACGCCGCTCTCGGCCAGCCCCATCAGCAGCGCGTACAGGCCCGGCCGCGGGATGTCCTGCTCGCGCAGCGCCGACCACAGCGCAGCCGCGGTGAAGGTGATCGCCGTCGTCAGCAGCAGGAACAGGTTCAGGCCGCCGACGCCGAGCTTGTAGTGGATGCCGAGCGAGCGGATCCAGACGACGTCGGTGACGTACTGCAGCCCGCCGCGCGCGCTGTCGTAGTCGGCCACCAGGACGATCGCGTAGGCCAGCACGCAGAGCGCGCCGAGCAGGCTGACCCAGCGCGCGATCGCGCGCGGCAGCAGCAGCGCCAGGAGGCCCGCGACGAGCGGCAGCCAGAGGACGATGGAGAGATGGATCGTCATGCCGCCCGGATCAGGAAGTAGAGAACGACGGCCGCCAGGCCGGCGACGACGAGGCCCGCGTAGCTGCGCAGCAGGCCGGTCTGGAGCGCGCGCACGGCCGCCGAGCCGGCGCGGACGATGCCGGACGTCCCGCCGACGAGCGCGCCGTCGACGAAGATCCGCTCGAACGTGTCACGGCCCCAGCGCCCGAACCACGCGAACGGCCGCACCACGACGAGCTCGATCAGCTCGTCGAAGTACCACTTGTTCACGAACAGCTCGTACAGCGGGCGCGTGCGCTCGAGGATCCGTGCCGACGTGCCGGGCCGCTGCACCCAGATCACGTGGGCGGCCCAGATGCCGCCGATCGCGATGATGCTCGAGAGCACGAGGCCGACGGCCTCCAGCGAGTTGTTCTCCGGATGCAGCACGATCGAGTCGGCGAACGTCGGCTCCAGGAACTTCCCGAGCGCGTCGGTGATGTTGAACGGCAGCTCGAGCACCCCGGCGACGATCGACAGCAGCGCGAGGACGCTCATCGCGGCCTTCATCTGCCAGCTCTGCTCGGCGATGTGGTGGTCGGGTCCGGGGAAGCCGACCTCGGTGTCCTCGAGCTCCCCGTTGGCGGGGTTGAACGGGTGCGGCGCGTGCCACAGGTGGCCGTGCTCGAGCTCGAGCGCCTGCTCGACGGGCTCGCCCCAGAAGGCGCGGAAGATGAGCCGCCAGGTGTAGATGACCGTGAACAGCGAGCCGACGTAGCCCGCGACGTAGAGGGCCCAGTACCAGCCGCCGCGATCGGCGATCAGGTAGAGCAGGTCGTCCTTCGAGAAGAAGCCCGACATCAGCGGGAAGGCGCTGAGCGCGAGGCCACCGATGATGAAGCACCAGAACGTGAACGGCATCGCCCGTTTGAAGCCGCGCATCTTGTCGAGCGACTGCTCGTTGCCCATCGCGGCGATGATCGAGCCGGCGGCCATGAACAGCAGCGCCTTGAAGAAGGCGTGCGTCGTCAGGTGGAAGAACGCGCCGACGTAGGCGGCCGAGGAGACGCCCATGATCATGTAGCCGATCTGGGACATCGTCGAATAGGCGATCACGCGCTTGAGGTCGGTCACGGCGAGGCCGATCGTGCCCGCGACCAGCAGCGTCAGTGCCCCGACGATGGCGCCCACGTCGGCGGCCGTCGGCGCCCACTCGAACAGCGGATGCAGGCGCCCGATCAGGTAGACGCCGGCGGTGACCATCGTCGCCGCGTGGATCAGCGAGCTGACGGGGGTCGGGCCCTCCATCGCGTCCGGGAGCCACGTGTGGAACGGGATCTGCGCGGACTTCGCGAACGCGCCGACGAGGATCAGCAGCATGCCGATCACGAGGTCGGACTCGTTCTTGGAGAAGGCGACGTGCACGCTCTTGAAGAGCGGGCCGTAGTCGAGCACGTGCGCGTGCTTGAAGATGAAGAACGTCCCGAGCACCAGCCCGACGTCGCCGACGACGTTGATGACGAACGCCTTGATCCCGGCCTTCGTCGCGGTCGTGCGCCGGTACCAGTAGGAGATCAGCATGTAGCTCGCGGCGCCGACGAACGCCCAGCCGACGATCAGCAGCACGAGGTTGCCCGCGAGCACGAGCAGCAGCATCGAGAAGACGAAGAAGTTCAGGTAGGCGAAGAAGCGCGTGTAGCCGGCGTCGCTGCGCATGTAGCCGACCGAGTACAGGTGGATCAGCGCGGACACGCCGCTGACCACGAGGATCATCAACACGGCGAGCGGGTCGACGTAGATGCCCAGGCGGATGTGCACTCCGGCGACGTTCGCCAGGTCCCACAGCGAGGAGGTCGCGACCTTCGCGTCCTCGGGCCGCGCCTGGAGCTTGACGAACGTGATCACCGCGAAGACGAACGCCAGCGCGATCGCGAGCGTGCCGAGCCAGCCGGCGACCGCGCCGCGCCACAGCCGCGCGCCGAGCGCGATCACGAGCATGCCCGCCAGCGGCAGCGCGAGGACGAGCCAGGCTGAGGTGGTGAGGCTCACCCCTGCAGCTCCCGCAGCTCGTCGACGTCGATCGGCAGCCGCCGGCGGAACAGCGCGACGACGATGCCCAGCCCGATCGTGACCTCGCAGGCGGCGACGACCATCACGACGATCGCGAAGATCTGGCCGTCGGTGCCGCCCCACATCCGCGAGAAGCCGATCAGCGCGAGGTTGCCCGCGTTCAGCATGAGCTCCAGGCACAGCAGCACGACCAGCGGGTTGCGCCGGACCAGCACGCCGACGGCGCCCAGGCAGAAGATCAGGGCCGAGACGATCAGGAACCAGTTGACGTTCACGCCGGCGGCTCCACGGTCTCGGGGAGCGGCCGCTCGAACGGCTCGGTCTCGCGCAGCTCGCGGTCGTCCTGCTGGGGGTCGGGCATCGGGGTCGTGATGCCGTAGCCCGCGACGCCCTCGGCCATCGTGCCGGTGGCGGCGGAGCGCGGGGCCGCGACGAAGTCGCCGTGCTCGGGGGCGACGGGCAGGTCGTCGTCCTCGAGGCCGCCGCGCCGGCCCGCCAGCGCGACCGCGCCCACGGCGGCGGCGAGCAGCAGGAACGAGGCGACCTCGAACGGGAAGAGGTACGTGGTCAGCAGCTGCGCGCCGATCGTGCCGGGCGAGCCGTAGTCCAGGCCGACGTGCGCGCCGTGCGTCGACAGCGCCTGCAGGCCCGTGCCGAGCAGCGCGATCGCCAGCTCGATGAAGAGCGCGACGCCGAAGCCGACCGCCAGCGCGCGCTGCTTGGCGCTCGCGCGCCACAGCGGGCGCGGCTTGTCGCCGCCGCCGACGTACGCGACGACGAAGACGTAGAGCACCATCACTGCGCCGGCATAGACCACGATCTGCGCCGCGGCGACGAACTGCGCCTCGAGCAGCAGGAACAGCAGCGCCAGCGCGATCAGGTGCACGACGAGCGCGAGCACGCAGTAGAACGGGTTGCGCAGCACGACCACGCCGACCGCGCCGGCCAGCGCGATGATCGCGAAGAGGAAGAAGAAGAAGGCCATCTGCGGCGCCCTCGACCCTATTCGCCCTCGGCCCGCAGCGGCGTACGCTCGGGCGGCTCGGCGAGCAGCATCTCCTTGGTGAAGATGAGGTCCGAGCGGTTGTAGTCCGACATCTCGAAGTCGTGGCCCATCGTGATCGCGTCGAACGGGCAGGCGACCTCGCAGTAGCCGCAGAAGATGCAGCGCGAGAGGTTGATCTCGTAGACCGCGGCGTAGCGCTCGCCGGCCGAGACGCGGTTCTCGGGCGTGTTCTCGGCCGCGACGACGCGGATGCAGTCCGACGGGCAGGCGGCCGCGCAGAGCGAGCAGCCGACGCACTTCTCCAGGCCCGTCTCCTCGAACTTGTGGAGGCGGTGGCGCCCGCGGAAGCGCGGGTAGACGGGGATCTTCTGCTCCGGGTACTGCACCGTCGTGACGCCTTCGGTCAGCTGCCCGAAGGTCGTCTTCAGGCCGCGCAGCGTCTCGCCGAAGGCGCGGTAGAAGCCGCCGGCGCCGCCGGCCTGCTTGGGGCCGCGCGTGACCTGCACGACGTCTGTTCCGGGATCCCAGGGCATGACGGGCTTCCTAGTCGGTCGCCACGACGACGATCGCCGTCACGAGCACGTTGAGGGTGGCGAGGGGCAGCAGGACCTTCCAGCCGAAGGCCATCAGCTGGTCGTAGCGCAGGCGGGGCAGCGTCGCGCGGATCCAGATGAAGAGGATCACGAAGATCATCATCTTCGCGATCACGACGAAGAACCCGACCCAGCCCGGCGCGGTGATCCCGAACGGGAGCAGCCAGCCGCCGAGGAACATCGTCGTCGCCAGGCCGGAGATGACGATGACGTTCATGTACTCGGCGAAGTAGTAGAGCGCGAACTTGCCCCCGCCGAACTCGGTGTTGTAGCCGCCGACGAGCTCGGCGTCGGCCTCGACGAGGTCGAACGGCGGGCGGTTCGTCTCCGCGAAGCTCGCGACCATGAAGATCAGGAACCCGACGATCTGGGGCACGATGTACCACATGCCCTCCTGGGCGTGGACGATGCCGGTCAGCGACATCGTCTGCGCGGTGATGACCACGCCGACGAGCGCCATGCCCTGTGCGACCTCGTAGGAGATGAGCTGCGCTGCGGCGCGCATGGAGCCCAGGAACGAGTACTTCGAGCCCGAGGACCAGCCGCCGAGCATCAGTCCGTAGAATGCGATCGCGCCGAACGCGAACACGTAGAGCGGGCCGATGCTCACGTCGATGCCGTAGAGCCCGACGGGGTAGCCGCCGATGTCGACGATGTCGCCGTACGGGATCAGCGCGAGCGCCCCGAACGCGGCGGTGATCGACAGGATCGGCGCGATCACGAACAGCCAGCCGACGGACGTGCGCGGGCGGAACTGCTCCTTGCTCAGGAGCTTGATGATGTCCGCGACCGGCGTCAGCGCGCCGAACGGGCCGACGCGGTTGGGGCCGTAGCGGTTCTGGAAGCGCCCGAGCACCTTGCGCTCGGTGAGCAGCACGAGCGGCACGAGCTGCAGGCCCACCAAGGCGAAGAACAGCGCCTTGAGGATCTGGATCCACCACTCCTCGGAGAAGCCGACCTCGGCGAGCGTGCGCGTCACCTCGACAGCCCGCCGGAGTTCGTCATCAGCATCGGGTGTCCCAGAGCGTCGGTCCTCACGCCGGCCTGACCTCCACGAGGGGGCCCTCGAGGTTCGCCGCGCTGTCCTGCGGGATCGCGGTCTCCAGGAACACCGAGCCGTCGGGCGCGGCGGCGCGCACGTGGGCGATGCCGCTGACGCTGTGGCCGTTCGAGCCGACGACGACGTGCGCGCCGTGGGCGATCCCCAGACGCCGCGCGTCGGCGGGCGAGAGCTCGACCCGCTGGCGCGGGTGCAGGAACTTCAGCGCGGGCGACGCCTGCACCTCGGGCGAGGCCCAGATCGAGCGGAATGTGCCCAGACGCAGCCGGCCGTTCGCGGCGGGCGCAGCGGCCGGCGCGGCGAGCGTGAACGGCCCGCTGTCGGCTGCAGGGAACGCGGCCGCCTGCGGGCGCTCGACCCAGCGCACGCCGCGCGCGCCGATCTCGTCGAGGGACAGGCCGGCATAGAACGGCACGTCGGCGAACATGCGCGCGGTCACCATCGACGCGGTCCGCGCGCCGAGGTCGGTGCCCAGGCGCTTGGACAGCTCGGACAGCACCGACCACTCGCCGCGCGTGTCGCCCTGGCGGCCGATCGCGCGGCGCAGGCGCTGGACGCGGCCGTCGGGGTGCACGACGGTGCCCTCCTTCTCCGCGTAGGACTCGGCGGGGAAGACGACCGTCGCGTGCTCGCGGATCCCCTCGGTGAGGAAGCTCGCGTGCGCGATCACCGTCGTCGCCTGCTCGAGCGCGGCACCCCAGGCCTCGCGGTCGGGGAGGTCGGTGAGCGGGTCGGTGTGCAGCAGGTAGAGCGCGGTGAGGTCGCCGGCGGCCGCGGCGACGGCGATCCCCGGTGCGTCGCGGCCGTCGTCCGCCGGCGCCGCGAGGCCGGGCGCGGCGTTCGGCAGGACGCCGACCTCGCGCAGCCCGCGCCCGTTCGTGCCGGCGGGGATCTCGATCAGGCCCGCGCCGTCGCGGTCCGCGAGGCCCAGTCGCGAGGCGACGTTCAGCAGCGCGCGGGCGGCGTCGGCGCCCCCGGGTCCGTGGGCGAGGCGCTCGCCCCAGAGGATCACGATGTCATCTCCGGCACCCTTGAGGCCGTCGGCGAGCGCACGGATCGACGCGGCGTCGGTGCCCGCGGCCGCGGCCGGCCCTTCGAGGTCGCCGCCGGCCAGGGCCGCGTCGAGCGCGGCCAGCAGCGCGGCGCCCGCACCGGGAGCGAAGCGCACGCTGGCGGCGGCGCGCTCGTCGAGCGACGAGGGACGGCTCGTCGCGACGTGCAGCTGCACCCCGCGGTGGCGCACCCCCTTGCGGATGCGCAGGTCGAGGATCGGCGCGTCGTCGACGGGCTCCGTGTCGAGGACCAGGACGGCGTGGGCGTACTCGAGATCGGCGACCGCGGCCTGCAGCGCCGGCGCGCCGAGCGCGCGATGCAGTTCCAGCGGCAGCGTCCCGCCGGCGCGCGAGTCGATGTCGGCGGAGCCGAGCGTCCCGCGGACGAGCTGCTGGAGCAGCCAGCCCTCCTCGTTCGTCGTCTCCCCGCCCGC